>JAJZJY010000545.1 GCA_021809885.1 Actinomycetes bacterium | reverse complement strand
GGTGCCAGCCTGTCAGGTGGTCATTCTCACCACGTTCGGGAGAGCCGGCTACCTACGCCGGGCCATGGAGGCCGGCGCCGCGGGCTTCGTCGTGAAAGACGCCCCCTCCGAAGTGCTCGCCTCCGCCATCCGGCGGGTGATGACCGGGCAACGAGTCGTCGACCCAGCACTCGCTGCCTTGACCCTGGCAGCCGGCGACTCTCCCCTCACCGCCCGCGAACGCGACGTGCTCACCGTCGCACGCTCAGGTGCCACCGTCGCAGAGATAGCCGCCAAGCTTTACCTCTCCGAGGGAACCGTCCGGAACTACCTGTCAGCCGCTATCGCCAAGACGTCGGCTCGCAACCGACTAGAAGCACTCAGGACCGCGGACGAGCGAGGATGGCTGTAGCAGCCGGGGATAGTCCATTGACCCCGTCCGTACCCGGCTTCTGGTTCAGCGACCAACGAGGGACGTGCTCGACGACTCACGGGCGACCTTCATCCAGATCGCCAAACAGATCGAGGGCGACATCCTCGACTGCACCCTGGCCGAGCAGAGCCAGACGCCCTCGGTCAACGACCTCGCCACCTTTCACCGGATCAACCCGGCCACGGTGGCCAAGGGGATCGCTCAACTCGTCGACGACTGCGTCTTGTACAAGCGGCGGGGGGTCGGCATGTTCGTGGCCGTCGATGCCCAAAAGGTGCTGATCGCCAAGCGGCGAAAGGCCTTCCGGGGCGGCTTCGTCGAGCCGCTGCTACGCGAGGCGCACAAGCTCGGACTACGACTCCGAGGAGCTGATCATCATGATCGAAGACGGGATGGAGAAACCATGGCGGCCGCCGTCGAGGCGACCGACCTCACCAAGCGCTACCGCGGTACTCACCGCCGTCGAGGAGGTGACGTTTAAGATCGAGGTCGACTCGATCACCGGCCGGCTCGGCAGCAACGGCGCCGGAAAGACCACCCTCATGAGCCTGATCACCGGCCAGGCGTTCCCCACCTCGGGCGCGGTGCGGGTCTTCGGCCAGCCCCCGCTCGAGAACGACCGGGTCCTGTCCCAGATGTGCTTCGTACGCGAAAGCCTGCGCTACCCAAGCAACCTCCGGATAGGCAACGTGCTGGCCGCGGGGCGCCACCAGCAGTCCAGTGAACCACAATTGCGCCTTCGTGCCTGCGCGGTCCGCCACGGTTTGAGCCCGGCCACAGACACGGACGACCTCTATCCCGTAGTTTGACGATAATCCACGAATCCACGTTGATATTGTGGCTGTTTTGGTCGAAGATCGCGTTTATGAGCGACGGCTTTAGCGATGTGATCTCACGGGTGTGGTCGGCAACCGGCGGCGAAGCCGAGACGCCGCTCGATGAGCTGACCACGACGGGGCCACGGGCGGTTCTTCCGTCCGCTTTCGACGTGACCGGACTTGCGACCGCTACGGTCGCGGCCGCCACGCTCGCCGCCGCCCGGCTGCTCGCCGCGCGGCGCGCGGCGCCATCACCGGCGGTCACGGTCGACAGCAAGGCCGCCAGCGCGGCGTTCGCCGCCGAAGAACTGTTCGCCCCGGTCGGCTGGGCCGCGCCGCCGACGGGTGGATCAGGCTGCACACCAACTACGCGTGGCACCGCGCCGCGGTGGAGCGCGTGCTCGGCGCCAACGATCGCGAGACGGTACGGGCCGCAGTGGAAAGCCGCTACGCGGAGGAGATCGAGAGCGCACTGCTGGCCGCGGGTGGTGCCGCCGCTGTCATGCACGAGCGCGCCCAGTGGCTGTCCTCGCCGTCGGGGGCAGCCACCGCTAAGGCATCGCCGGTGGTAGTCACCGAGCGTCCTTCCTCCAGCTCCGACCGCCTGCTCAGCGGCGGCGCACTACCCTTCGACGGGGTCAGGGTGCTGGACCTGACCCGTGTCATCGCCGGACCGGTAGCGACCAAATTCCTCGCCGGCTACGGAGCCGACGTGCTACGAATCGACCCACCAGGGTTCGAGGAGGTCCTCTCCCTGCTGCCCGAGACGACGCTCGGCAAGCGCACCACCGCCCTGGACCTGACCACCCCGGCCGACCGCGCCATATTCGAAGAACTGCTCGCCGGCGCCGACGTCCTGGTCGCGGGACTGCGAGCCAACGCGCTACCCGGCCTCGGCTACGACGACCAGACCCTCACCAGACTCAACCCCGAGTTGACCATCGCCAGCCTCGACGCCTACGGATGGGACGGCCCGTGGCGCAACCGCCGCGGGTTCGACAGCCTGGTCCAGATGAGCTGCGGCATCGCCGCAGACGGCGCCGCCGCAACCGGCCGCGACCAGCCAACCCCACTGCCCGTCCAAGCCCTCGACCACGCCACCGGCTGGCTGCTCGCCACCGCCATCGCCCGCGCCCTGACCCGCAAGCTAACCGCCTCGAGCACCGCGCGCATTCACGCCTCCCTCATCGGCACCGCCAACCTCCTGTACTCGCTGCCCAGTCCCGCCGATCGACCGGCACAACCCAACCCCGAAGACTTCCCCTTGGAAGACACCGACACCGCCTGGGGACCCGCTCGCCGGGTGTCGCTACCAGGACGCATCGACGGCGTCCGCGTACACTGGGCACACCAAGCCGGACCCCTCAACCGGTACCCAGCCACATGGAACCAGCAGTAACCAACCGGGGTTCGTGGGGTGGGGTTTCTTCTCCCAAGGCCCAGGGCCGCCTCGTCAACCCATTCGTCCGGGGTGCCCACCGCCGGGCTGGGCTGGCCATCGCGGCATAAGGCGTGGGCGCAGCTCGAACCCTCGAAGACGACGCTTTCGCCGGAGTTGGTCCGCCGATGGCCGAGCCCACGGCGAGGCCATGAGGATGGGCGGATGCCAACCACGTAGTGTGTGACCCGGCACCGCATTGTGAACCCAGAACACGTCGGCTCGACGGGCGTACTCGCGTGCGCGATCGCGAAGCCGTCTCAGCAGCGGTGCGACGCCGGCCACCTTCGGGCCTGGTGCGCCAAAGGTTGTCACAGCGGCGGGGTGTACGCCGTCAGGTAGACATGACGACAACGACGACGTGGGATGTGGTGGTGGTCGGTGGCGGCCTAGCCGGGCTGGCCGCTGGGGCAGAGGTGACCGCAGCCGGGGGGCGGGCGCTGGTGGTCGAGGGCCACCGGCCCGGCGGCCGGGCCCGGGTGACCGAACGCGACGGCTTCACGTTCAACCACGGTGGCCATGCCCTCTACCTCGGCGGGCCAGGGATGGCCGTGCTTCGCCGCCACGGCATCGACCCCAAGGGGGCGCGGCCCCCGTTGCGCCGCTACCGGATGAGCAGCGCCGGTCGCCACCACCAGTTCCCCTCTGGACCCGACACCCTGCTGCGCACCACCGTCCTCGACACCCGGGCCAAGGTTCAGGTGGGCCGATTGCTGACCGCCCCGCCCCGCACGATCACCGCTTCCCTGGCCGGCACGTCGGTGTCAGCGTGGCTCGGCCACCTCGATCTACGACCCGACGCCGAAGCGGTCGTCCGGGCAATCACCCGCCAGACCACCTACAGCAGCGACCTGGACGACCTCGACGCCGGCGCCGCCGTCACCCAGCTGCAGTCCGGCGTCCGCCACGGTGTGAGTTACCTGCACGGCGGCTGGGCCCAGCTGGTCGACGGCCTGGCCGCCCGGACCCAGGTGCGGACCGGGTGCAAGGTCCGGTCGCTGGAGCCGGTCCCTGGCGGAACCGCGGTGACGACCGACAAGGGCACGGAACTGGCGCGGGCCGTTGTGGTGGCGGCGGGGACCCCCGACGCCGCCCGGGGCCTGTTGCCCGACCCCCCCCGACTGGGGCGAGCTGGGACCGGCGGTGACCGCCGCCTGCCTCGACCTCGGCCTCGGCCGGGTCCCATCACCAGGGGGGGTCCTCGGCGTCGACGAGCCCGTCTACGCCACCTTGCAGTCGCCACCGGCGGACATGGCCCCGGCCGGTGGTGCCGTCGCCGCCCTCATCCGCTACGGGGCGCGCAGTGCGGCCGCTGACCGGGCCGATCTCGAAGCCCACGCCCGCCTGGCGGGCATCGACCCGGAGACGGCCACCGTCAGCCGGTTCCTGGCCCGCATGGTGGTCGCCGGCACCCAGCCCCGGGCCCGCCTCGGCGGCCTGACCGGCCGGCCGGCCG
>JAJZJY010000544.1 GCA_021809885.1 Actinomycetes bacterium | reverse complement strand
GTTGCCGCTGCCGGCGACGACCACCACCCGCCGGCCGTAGCCGCCGCCGAGCAGGCGCAGGGCGGCGGAGGCGGTGGCGGCGCCCGCCCGGCCGATCAGCACGTCGAGGGGTTGGGGTGCGCCCCTGTCGATGTCGGCCATCTCGGCGGGCGTGACGACGGGGATCACGACAGGGCAGCCACCACCGCCGACGCCACCGTGTCGGTGTGGCTGATCGACAGTTGCCAACCGGCGACGCCGAGGGACACCGCCAGGGCGGCCGCCCGGCCGCTGATCACGAGCCGCGGGCGGCCACCGTCGCATCGGAGCACCTCGACGTCCCACCAGCCGACCGCCCCGAGCCCTACGCCGAGCGACTTCATCAACGCCTCCTTCGCAGCGAAGCGGCCGGCGTAGGTGATCGCAGGGGTGGCCATGCTCTCGGCGTACTGGCGTTCCTGGCTGGTGAACAGCCGCGTTCGCATGCTGGGACGGCGTCCCAGCATGCCGGCGAGGCGGGGGATGTCCACGACGTCGATGCCGAGCCCGACGAGCCGGCCGGCGGCGACCATCCCTGTCCCGGCAACCCGGGGCCCGGGCATCCCCGCGCCCGACCCGCCGCGCGCCGGCGTCACGCGTGGTGAGCCGGCGAGCGCCAGCGGGCCGCCAGCACGTACACCGGCTGGGTGAGCAGGTCGACGAGGGGAACCTCGGCGAGGTGGTTCTCGTCGAACGCCGGCTCGCTCTCGGTGACGGCATCCCTGAGGGCCGCGTAGCGGCCGCGGTAACCGGTCATCACCGCCTTCACAGCGGGCGCCGGCAGGGTCTGGGCGAACTCCACGTGCAGGAGGGTCATGCCGATGACGGCGTTGGCCTTGACCTCGGGCACGAGGATCACCGTGCGGCCGTCGCGGGCTCCTCGGGTCACGGTCACCTCGCGCTCGTCGGCGGCGCGGTGCTTGGTACCCGCGAGCCTCGGGTCGGTCGCGGTGCGGGACGGGACGCCGACCATGTCGCCGCCCTGGTCGGTGACAGCGGCGGTCGGCCAGGCTCCCGGCGGCCAGTCGATGCGGTAGCGGGTGAAGCCGAGGACCGCCTCGACGCCGGCGTCGAGAGCGGCCAGCGTCCTCAGTGCCCGGTAGCCGAGGACGTCGGCGGAGGCACCGGCGGCGAGGGTCTCGCCAACCAGCGGGCGGGCGAGGAGCTCGTCCTCGCTGCGTGACGTGCCGACGGTGACAGTCTTCGCCTGGTGCTTGATGGCGTCGACGGGCCGGGTCAGCTGGTCGATCGCCTCCGACAGGGCGTCGTAGAGGTCGGAGACGAGCACGTCGGGCGAGCCGACCTTGCCCGACTCGACCTCGTAGCCCTCGACGGGAACGGCGCCGGTGACGTAGCGCAGCAGTGACACGACCCGCACCGCCGTCGACGCCTCCAGGTTGCCGTCGTAGGAACCGGACGCCAGCCCGGTGACGAACGGCGCCGCCGCCTCGGCGACCGGTGCCCCGACGCAGCGCAGCAGCTCCGACGCCGGTACGCCGGCGACACCGTCCAGCACGGCGCGCGCCGCTCGCAGCGGCCGAGCCTGGGCGTCGATGGCCAGCGCTGCCTCGTATCCGAAGAGGTGGCCGACCATTGCCGACAGCACGAAGGCCAGTTGGGGCTCGCATGCCGGCACGGCGACGACCTCCGCACCGGTGGAGAACCGTGACAGCTCCGGTAGGGCAGCGATCACGACAGGGCACGCCTTGTGCGCCCGGTAGATCGCCACCTCCTTGGCGACGTCGTCGGCGTTGGGGCCCCACAGACCGGCCGCGCACACGAGGATCAGCGGCTCGCTCGACAGGTCGATGTGCTTCTTGTCCTCGATCGAGTCGTGGGCGATCGAGCGGTAGCACAACTCGGACAGCTTGATGCGCACCTCGGCGGCGGCCACGGCGTCGGGGCCGCTGCCGACGACCGTCCAGTGCCGGCGGGGCGGCGCCACCCCAGCGGCGATGCGGCCGATCTCGTCGCGGCGCGCCAGGACCTCCTCCATGGCTTCGGGCAGCCGGCGCAGTGCACGCAGGAGGCGGTCGGTCTCGTCCCTGTCGGCGCATCCGGCGGCGCCGGCGAGCCCGAGGGCGAGCAGCCAGCCGGCGGCGACCTGGGCGTAAAACGCCTTGGTCGACGCCACGCTCATCTCGATGTCCCGCCCGTCCGAGGTGTACAGGGTGCCGTGCGCCTTGCTCACCAGGTCGCTGTTGCGGCGGTTGACCACGGCGATGACATGGGCACCCCGGGCCCTGGCCAGGTCGACGGTCCGGTTGGTGTCGGTCGTCGTCCCCGACTGGCTCATGGCGACCACGAGCGTGTCGCTCATGTCGTCGGCGAGCCCGAAGCCCGACAGCTCGGTGGCGAGCTGCGCCCGGGCGTGGACTCCTGGCAGGCAGTGGGAGACGGCGTCGGCGACGGCCCGGCCGGCGACGGCCGCGGTGCCCTGGCCGATCACGACGACCCGCCGGATGTGATGCTCGGCGAGAGCGGTGACGATGTCGGCCGGCAGCGCGTCTGGGCCGAGGCGGACCGAGAGCCGCCCGTCGCTGCCGGGGAGGACTTTGCCCCGCAGCGTCTTGCGCAGCGAGGAAGGAGCCTGGAATATCTCCTTCACCAGGAAATGGGCAAAACCGCCCCGATCAATGTCGCGGGTGGTTATGTCAGCGGTGCACGCCTCCCCCGGCTCGAGGGGGACACGAGCCCCGCTGTAGCGCCGGCGCTCCATTCCGGCCAGGGTCCCTGCCGCCGCCCGATCCAGCACCACGACCTGACCCTGCGTGGCCTCACCGTCCATGCGAACGTAGCGGGGCGTCTCCTGGACGAGGCCGTACGGCTCGGACGCAACGACGTACGCATCCTCGGCCAATCCGACGTACAGCGACTGGCCTCCACCGCGCAACGCCAGGTACAGGCAATCCGGTTCCTGCGCCGGCGAGGCCGCCACGGCAACCGATCCCTCGAACTGCCGCACGGTCGAGAGGAAGGCGTCAATCGTCGATTGCGCCCCACCCATTTCGCGGGAGAGGAGAGCAGGGATGACCTTGGCGTCGGTCGTGATCTCGTCCGGGAATTGCAGGCCGTGTCGCATTCGGAGCTCGGCGTGGTTGTCGACGTCGCCGTTGAGCGCAGCCACCACGTAGGGCCCCTCGTCGGAGTCGAGAGGATGGGCGTTGGGCTCGGAGATGACGCCCACGCTCGCCCAGCGCGTGTGGCCGAGCACGACGACGCGGGGCTGCGCGCCCGGCTGGGCCAGCGCCGCACCGAGGAGGGCGTCGTTGCGGATCCCCTCCCGCAACGCGGCCACGTTGTCGCCGAGCTCGCCGATCTCGGCCGCCGCCTTGTACACGAGCGACAGCGCGCCGTCAGGGGCACGCGCCGCCAGGGAGGCGAAGAGAGGGTCGGCGAGCCGGGGCGCCAACATCGACCTGGTCGTGGGGGCGGTGAGATCGAGGCCGTGGCCGACCACGAGCACACACAAGCCCGCCGAGTCCCGGCCCCGCACCTCCAGCCGGTCGATCGAGCTGCACGCCACGTCCAGGGCCCACAGGGCCTCGCGCACGTGGTCGGGGCCGGTCACCGGATCGGTACCGGGCGGGGCGAGGGCCGCCACGCTGCGGGCGGAACCGACCCGGTCGCGGCCTATCGCCCACCACACGTCGCGGAGGCGCACCACGACGGCGTTGACCACCTCGAGCACGGAGGGGGCGACGTGGAGGTTCCCGGCGTCGAGGTCCACTTCTAGGGCATCGAGGACGCGGCCGAGCTCGCCGGCGCCCGCCTCGACCGCCTCGGTCGTTCCGGGGACGAGGAGGCACCCGAGCCCCGGCACCCCGCGCAGGGCGGCATCGAGGCCCTCGAGCCTCCCGGCCGCCTCTGCCAGCGCGTCGAGGGCCCACTCGGCGCGACCCTGCTCGTCGTCGGGCTCGTCCCAGCCCCCCGCCGACGGGTGGGCGGCGGTAGGGCCGAGCGCACCGAGCCCGGCGGCGCCGGCGGCGGCGAGGGCCGTCGCCTCCGCCAGCTCGGCTACGGCAACCGCCGGCCGGAGGGCCTCCCGGGAGGAGGGGCGGCGGAGGACGGCCACGATGCCACTCACGGGACGCCAGGGTATGCCTCCCCGCC
>JAJZJY010000543.1 GCA_021809885.1 Actinomycetes bacterium | reverse complement strand
AGGGTGGGATGGCGGCTGCACGTGGAAGGGGCTCGTTAGGTGCCGATCCGCTTGCGCCTTGCCCTCGTCGTATGTGTCTTCACGACTGCCTTGGTGGCCATCGGCGGTTTGCTGTTCACGACGAACATGGGCCACGACCTTCGAGCGACGCTCGCCCGATCGCTCGAACGGCGCGCCGGGCGGGTGGATGCCCAGCTGGCAGCGAAGATGCTCCCGCTCTCGTCGGGCCGGCAGCCACCATCACCTGCGCCCGACCAGAGCCTCGTCCAGATCGTCGACACGAATGATGTCCTCCGGTACACGACAGAGCCGGCTGGGAGACACCCCCTTCTCGGCATCAACGGCCTTGCTGCCGCTCAACGCAAACCGGTCTTGACCGAACGCCACCTTTCCGTCTGGCGCAACCCCCGGTTGCTCCTGGCCGTGTCCGGCCCTCGGGGCAGCGGCCTCGTTGTGATCGTCGGGACCTCGCTCGACCAGGTCCTGGACTCCACCGCACACGTCACTCAGGGTCTCTTCCTTGGAGGTCCACTCGTCGTCCTGCTCGGGTCAATCGGCGCCTGGGTCCTTGCCGGCCGGGCACTGCGGCCGGTCGAGAAGCTCCGCGCAGAGGCAGCTGCCGTGTCGGCAGCCAAGAACTCACCGCGACTTCCCGTTCCCGACACGCGCGATGAACTGGCATCGCTTGCGAAGACGCTGAACGATCTGTTGGATCGCGTGCAACGGTCGCTGGCGGACCAACGCCACTTCGTAGCTGCCGCCAGCCATGAGCTCCGGACACCACTGGCAGCGCTCCGTGCAGAGCTCGAGCTCGCCGCGCGCCCAGGGCGATCCGAGAAGGAGCTCGTCCAGACCGTGGCCGGCTCAGCACGGCGCGTCGACCAACTCGTTCAGCTCTCGAATCGCCTCCTCCTTCTCGCCGAAGCGGACGAAGGGGCCCTCCGTACCCAGGCCGAGGTCCGGGTCCTCCAGCCCGTGGTCGCCGATGCGCTCGAGGCCCAGCGCGCACATGCCGACCAACGTGGCGTTGCACTCGTACTCGACGCAGATCCCGGTGTGCGGGCTGCGATCGACGAGATGCGCTTTCGTGAGTTGCTCGACAACCTGCTGGACAATGCAATCCGGCACGCACCGGCCGACTCGTTCGTCGAGGTATCCATCCGGTCGGCCGAAGAACCGGACTCGAGTGAGCTCGAAGTGCGCGATCACGGGGATGGGTTCCCGAACGATTTCCTCCCGCTCGCCTTCGAGCCGTTCTCGCGTCCCGATCGATCACGGGAACGGGACCTCGGCGGCTCAGGGCTCGGGCTCGCCATCGTGCAGAAGATCGTCGAAGCCCACGGGGGTGTCGTCGCCGCGGCCAACCATCCAGACGGGGGTGCGGTCGTGAGGGTCACGCTGCCGGGTGCCTCCCTGCGCGCCGGCACGGGCGCGCCACAGGAGATCCGGTCGGCTGCCCACCGGATGCCGGCCGGCGGGCACGCGCCTCGGCCACGACGAGCCCTCCCACCGTCCGCTCCCACTCATCCCATGGAGGCGTAGTTGACAACGTCAGTTCCACCCCAATCCATCCACACCGGCCGTCACGGCCACGAGGTGCACCGGTCGGTCTCGGGAGGGGCGGCACGGGCCGCCATTTTCGGCATCAGCGACGGGCTCGTCACCAATGTCTCGCTCATCATCGGGCTTGCTGGGGCCAGGCCCACACCTGGGGTGGTCCGGCTCGCCGGTCTTGCCGGACTTGCCGCCGGTGCGTGCTCGATGGCCGTCGGCGAGTACGTGTCCATGCGGGCACAACGCGAGCTCCTTGAACGCGAGCTCCACCGCGAACGCTCTGAGATCCGCCAACACCCAGAAGCCGAACACCGAGAGCTCGTCATGATCTACCAAGAACGGGGGCTGGCGCCCGATCTGGCCCACCGTGTGGCCACGTCGTTCATGCGGGACGAGGACCTCGCGCTCGAAACACATGCACGCGAAGAGCTCGGAATCGATCCCACCGACCTGGGTTCTCCGGTCGCGGCTGCTGCTGCTTCGTTCGGCAGCTTCGCCTTGGGCGCGGCAGTGCCGCTTGCCCCTTGGCTGGCCGCTCGGGGGGCCGGTGCCGTAGTTGCCACGATCGTCCTCGCATCCGTCACCTCGCTCCTCGTCGGTGCGCTTCTCGGGCATTTTGCGGGGCGCAATTGGGTGCGATCCGCCGTCAGGCAATTCGGCCTTTCCGCGCTCGCCGCAGTTGTCGCGTACGTGATCGGCCTGGCTGCCGGAAGGGCAGGTATCAGGTGAGCCGCAAGGCCGAGGTGTCGAACACAATCGGGCTGCGAGTCGCCGTCGTTGCCAAGCAGGTGCCGCGAACCGAGTCGCTGAAGCTCGACGGCGACACCCGGTTGCGTCGCAGCGGCCTGGCGTTGGAGCTGAATCCCCACTGTCGGCGGGCGGTTGCCCAGGGCGTGGCGCTTGCGAAGGCGACCGGCGGTTCCTGCATCGCGTACACGCTGGGTCCACCCGATGCCGAGGACGTCATCCGAGAGGCCGTGGCATGGGGGGCCGACTCCGGTGTGCACCTGTGTGACCCGGCGTTTGCCGGTTCCGACACGCTGGCGACCGCGCTCGCCCTCGCAGCAGCACTGCGCTCGGACGGACCGTGGGATGTCGTCCTCTGCGGTCGCAGCTCGGCCGACGCCGAGACTGGGCACATCGGCCCGCAGCTCGCCGAACTCCTCGATCTCCCCTTCATCGGAGCGGCAGCAACGTTGCGCATCTCTGACGGCGAGGCATGGGCACGCTGCGAACTCGGCGAAGGATGGCGCGACACGGCGGTCGCTCTTCCAGCCGTCATTTCATGCGCCGAGCGGCTCATCTCCCCGTGCAAGGCAACGCCGCGCGCCCGCGCCGATGTCGCCGCCGAAAGGGTACGCCGAGTCACCGCAGCTGGGCTCGGGCCCGGCCCGTGGGGTGAGGCCGCCAGCGCCACCAGAGTGGGCTCCACGCGGCCAGTCGCCGTCGACCGCCTGAGGCTCCGCTTCACAGGGGCGGTGGAGGATCAGGTGTCCCGTGCCGTCGCGATGCTGGCCGAGCGCGGCGTGCTATCCGGTATCGGCGACGGCCCGTCTCGAGTCCTCCCAATGGTCCCATCCTCATGCGGCCAGATGGCCGATCGTCCACGTCGCGGGCCGGTCGCCGTCGTCGTCGAGCCAGGGCGGGAGCACCTCACTCGGCAGCTCATCGGCGCGGCAGCACAGCTCGCGCACCAGGCAAACCGCTCAGTGGTCGCCACCGGCACAGAGCTCCCCGAAGCTGCCGACCTGTCCTCATGGGGGGCGGACCAGGCAGCTGTGATCACTGGCACCGCCGTCGAGGAGGACGTCGCCGAAGCACTTGCGGCATGGTGCGTCACGATCGCCCCCTCGGTGGTGCTCGGGCCAAGTACCTCGTGGGGACGCGAGGTCATGGCGAGGCTTGCCGCACGTTGTCGGTCCGGCCTCGCCGGCGACGCCATCGAGCTCGATGTAGCCGACGGGAGACTGGTGTGCTGGAAGCCGGCGTTCTCCGGCCGGCTGTTGGCTTCGGTGACGTTCACCTCCGACGTCCAGTTGGCGACGATCCGCCCCGGGGTCCTCGCGACATTGCTCCCCCGAAGTCCTAGCGCTGGCATGCCCGTTGAGCTCGTGAAGGGCCGGAGCCGCGACCGGGTCGTCGGGACCGAGCGCGTCGACGATATCGGCGCCCGTTCCCTGCAGGACGCCCGGGTCGTCGTCTGCGTAGGTCAGGGTGTCCCCCCTGACGAGTACCCAATGCTCGACAACCTGCTCGGCATACTCCACGCCGAGCTCGGAGCGACGAGGAAGGTCACCGATCGGGGCTGGCTCCCCCGCTCTCGCCAGGTCGGCATCACCGGGTGGAGCCTCGCTCCCGTGCTGTACATGGGTCTGGGCACCTCCGGCACGTTCAACCACCTGGCGGGTGTGGCCCAGGCGGGAACGATCGTGCTGGTCAACCACGATCCTGCCGCTCCGGGCTTTGCCTCCGCTGACATCGGGCTCGTCGCTGACTGGCGGGAGGCGGTGCGCACCCTGGTCGCTGCGCTCGCTGGAGACCGGTTCCGCTCGCCGCCCACATGACTCTTCCCGCGGCCGCAG
>JAJZJY010000542.1 GCA_021809885.1 Actinomycetes bacterium | reverse complement strand
TCTCGACGGTGGCGGTCGGGGCGGTGCCCGTCGCCGTCGCAGTGCTCGCCCTCTCCCGCGAGGCGGTGGTAGCGGCCGGCTTCCTCGTCGTTGCCGTGGCAGGGGGTCGGCGGATGGAGGTGCGGATGGTGGGAAAGGCGGGAGCATTTGGATTGATGTGCGCCTTGCCCCTGTTCGTCGCCGGCCACTCGTCGGTCGGATGGCATGCGGCGGCCGAAGCGCTGGCATGGGTCTGCGCCGGGCCCGGCCTCGTCCTCGCGTGGTGGTCGATGTTCGTCTACGCCCCGGCGGCACGCCGGGCGATCGCCGACGGCCGCCTCGAGCACGGCCGAGCGGCATGAGGGCCGTCATCATGGCCGGCGGGGAGGGCACGCGGCTGCGGCCGCTCACCTCGACGCTGCCCAAGCCGATGCTCCCGCTCGGCAACCGGCCCCTGCTCGAGCACGTGATCGCCCTGCTGCGCCGGCACGGTTTCGTCGACCAGGTGATCACCGTCGGCGCCCGGGCGGAAGCGATCCGTGCCCACTTCGGCGACGGCGCCGAGCTCGGTGTACGCCTCTCCTACGCAGCGGAAGACGTCCCGCTCGGCACGGCCGGGTCCGTGCGCCACGCCATGGAAGGTGCCCGGGAGCCGTTCGTGGTGCTGTCGGGGGACGTGCTCACCGACGTAGACCTCGATGCGCTGGTCGCGTTCCACCACGCCCAGCGCGCCGAGGTGACCGTGGCGGTGCAGGTCCGCGACGACCCCCAGGACTTCGGGGTGGTCGTCACCGGGGCCGACAGCCAGGTCGAGCGGTTCATCGAGAAGCCGGCGCGCGGCCGGGTGTTCAGTGACACGGTCAACACGGGGATCTACGTGATCGACCCCTCAGCCTTCGACGCCGTGCCCCCCGATCGAGCCGTGGACTTTGCGGGGGAGGTCTTTCCCCGACTCCTCGAACAGGGACGGCGTGTGTGTGCATGCGTCGTGGACGGTTACTGGGAGGATGTCGGCACCCTGCACGCCTACCTGCGCGCCCACGAGGACCTGCTCGACGGCCGGGTCCGCAGCACCATCGACGGCTTCGAGATAGCCGCAGGCATCTGGCTCGGCGAGGGAGCCGAGCTCCACCCGGCGGCCAGGGTGGCGGCGCCCGCTGTCATCGGCGCCCTCTCCCACGTCGAGGCCGGCGCCGAGATCGGGCCGTACGGCGTGCTCGGAGCTGACGTCCGCGTCTCGGCTGAGGCCTGCGTCGAGCGCAGCGTGGTGCACGACCACGCCTACCTCGGCCCGGGCACGCACCTGCGGGGAAGCGTGGTCGGCCGTGCCGCCCGGGTCCGGCGGGGTGCCCGCCTGGAGGAGGAAAGCGTCGTGGCCGACGACGCCGTCATCGGCGAGGACGCCGTCATCCAATCCGGTGTCGCCGTGTACCCGGCCAAGACGGTCGACCCGGGGGCATCGGTCGACACCTCCATCATCTGGGAGACGCACCGCTCCCGCACCGTGCTCGGAACGACGGGTGTTACCGGCCTGGCCAATGTGGACATCACCCCCGAGCTCGCCGTGCGGCTGGCAATGGCCTTCGCCACCACCATCCGCCGTGGCGGGCAGGTGATGGTCTCGCGCGACACCAGCCGCGTCGGGCGGGTCCTCAAGCGGGCCGTCACCGCCGGTCTCAACGCCGCCGGCGTCGACGTCGTCGATCTGGACGTCACCACCCTTCCCGTGACCCGCTTCGCCGTGCGGGCCCTCGGCGGCGACGGCGGCGTCAGCGTGCGCCTGGTACGGGGCGACGCCCAGGCCGTGAGCCTGCGCCTCCTCGACGAGCGGGGCATCGACCTGTCCGCCACCGCCCGCAAGCCGCTCGAGCGGATCCTCGCCCGCCAGGACGTGCGCCGCAGCCTCGCCGGCGAGATCGGCGACATCGTCGTTGCGGAACGCCTCGCCGAGTCCTACACCGCCGCCCTCACCGCCCCGCCGCCCGCCGGCCTGGTGGACCTGCAGCAGGTCCGGGCGCGGCGGATGAAGGTGGTCCTCGACTACGCCTACGGAGCCGCCAGCTTCGTCATGCCCAACGTGCTGGCCAAGCTGGGAGCGGACGTCCTGTCGCTCAACCCCTACGCTTCGACGCGCCAGGCTCTCGGTTTCGACCGCGCCGAGCACGCCGCCGAGGTCGCCCGCCTCGTCGTCGCCTCCGGGGCCGAGCTCGGTGCCGTCATCGACTCCGACGGCGAACGGCTCACGATCGTCGACGACGCCGGGCGCTGCCTCGACGATGCGGAGGCCCTCGTCGCCCTCCTGCAGCTCCACCTCCCGGTCGCCGGCGTGGGATCCCCCGTCGTGCTTCCCGTGTCGGCACCGCGCGCGGCCGAGTCGGTGATCGCGGCGCACGGCGGCCGGCTCCTCTGGACGGGGCTGTCCGAGGCGGATGTGCTCGACGCCGCCACCGAGTCACGGGCCGTGCTCGCCGCCGGCGCCCAGGGTGGCTACGCCTTCCCCGGCTTCCTGCCCGCGTTCGACGCCGTCGCCGCGCTCGTCGTGCTCGTCGCCCTGCTCGCCGCCCGCCCCGAGCACCTCTCGGACCTGCGGAGCACGACGCCGGTCGGTGCCGTCGCCCACGAGGCAGTGCCCACGCCCTTCGAGCGGACCGGTGCCGTCATGCGGGCGCTGCTCGACTCCTGCCGGGGCCGCGACGTGCAGCTGGTCGAAGGCATCAAGGCGCGCTTCGGGGACGGCTGGGTCCTGGTCGCCCCTGACCCGGATCAGCCGGTGACCCACGTGTGGGCCGAGGCCGACGATGCCGCCGCCGTGGCAGCTCGGGTCTCCGAGTACGCCGGGATCGTGCGGCGCGTGGCCGGCTCGAGACCGGTCGCCGGCAGGGTCGGGCGGTAGGGTCCTGCGCCAGCGCCAGGCGGCGGCGCCAGGCGGTCGTGTCAGGCAGCAGTCCCCAGCAATCCCCCCGACGGACGCCGGGCCGTCCTGGCGCGAGGGGATTCCGGTATCTTCGGCCGCATGAACGTGCCCGATGACCTCAGGTACACCTCCGACCACGAGTGGGTGCGCCAGGAGGGGGGTGGCTTGCGCATCGGCATCACCGACTACGCCCAAGACGCGTTGGGCGACGTGGTGTTCGTGCAGCTACCCGAGCCGGGTACCCGCTTCGACGTCGGGCAGTCCTTCAGCGAGGTGGAGTCGACCAAGTCCGTGTCCGACATCTACGCGCCCGTCGTGGGACGCATCGTCGAGGTCAACGGTGAGCTCGTCGACGCACCACAGCTCCTCAACCAGGACCCCTACGGCGAGGGCTGGCTCTGTGTGATCGAGCCCGACGACGGTGACGCCTTCGGCAGCCTGCTCGACGCCGCCGGCTACCGGGCCCTGATCGAGGACTGACCGGGTCGCCGGCGGGATGTACTGCAACCAGTGCGGGCACCGCAACCCCGAAGGGTCCAACTTCTGCTCGGTGTGCGGCGCCGTGCTCGACCATCCCGGTGACGCCGAACCGGTGACTGTCACCCTCGGTCCACTCGAAGGCACCGGTGAGGCCGGCGAGGAGGAGGTGGTCGTCAACCTGAGCGACCTCCCACCGGACGCTGGCCTGCTGGTCGTGAAGCGAGGGCCCAACCTCGGGTCGCGCTACCTGTTGCACGGCGGGGTGACCAGCATCGGCCGGCACCCGGACTCCGACATCTTCTTGGACGACATCACCGTTTCCCGGCGGCACGCCGAGGTCGCCCACGAACCGGGAACCGGCTATCGGGTGCGCGACGCCGGATCGCTCAACGGCACGTACGTCGACCGGGAACGCATCGACGACACCGTCACCCTCCACAGCGGCGACGAGCTCCAGGTGGGGTTGTTCCGTCTCGTGTTCCTGACCGAGAGCACAGGGAGCTGATCGACGATGGCCGGACGGTCGCACCTGACCATCGGGGAGGTCCTGGCACTGCTGAGGGAGGAGTTCCCGGACGTGAGCATCTCCAAGATCCGCTTCTTGGAGAGCCAGGGCCTCGTCGACCCGGAGCGCACCCCATCGGGATACCGGAAGTTCTACGACCACGACGTGGAGCGGCTCCGGTGGATCCTCCTGCAGCAGCGGGAGCACTTCCTGCCGCTCAAGGTCATACGGGGCCGGCTCGACGACCAGGAGCGGACC
>JAJZJY010000541.1 GCA_021809885.1 Actinomycetes bacterium | reverse complement strand
GGCAGGCCTCGGGGGCACACGCTGGGCAGCTTAGGGCCGCCAGTCGATGCGTCGGCCCATGAAGGCGGCGAATCGCTCTAGGGTCGTCGCGTCGTCTCCCGCATGCTGCTCGGCGCCGAAAGGGTTGCCGACGCCCATCATGTCCCGGTACTCGGGCCGGAGCATCGCCCGGGCGGCAGCCAGTGCGGCCGAAGCCAGGTCGTCGTCGCAGCCGGGTTTCTGTCCGGTCGCGACGGCAAGATCCCAGGCGTGGGCCATGAGCTCGCTCAGGTACATGTCGACGAGCGTGGCACCGGTGTAGGTCTCTCCCCACGGCATGGTCGTCATCGTGCGAAGCCGGTCATCGCTCCACGCTCCGGCCGCCTCGACGCCAGCTTCGCGGAGCTGGCGGGGTGCGTCAGCCAGCTCGATGTGGGGGAACTGCTCGCTGGTTGGCATCTCGCCCCGCCCGAGCGCGACGGCACGCCAACCAGCGCCGACTAGATGGCTGACTAAGGTACCGACGTCGTAGTCAGGGCAGGGGGTCGGCCCGGCGAGCTGGTCAGAGCGGACCTCGGCACACACCTCGGCGGCATGGGCGTAGGCAGCGACGAGGGCTCCTCGACGATCGGCGGTATTGGGCTTTGAAGCTGCGATGTCTGTCATAGCGCCATCATGAACCACTAAAGTGGCCACCTCCTGTCCTATTTGTTGGCTACGATAGGCGAGTGCGCGCTGACCGGCTGGTGGCCATCGTGATGTTGCTGCAAACCCACGGCCAGCGCACCGCGGGCCAGCTGGCCGAAGAGCTCGAGACCTCGGAGCGCACCATCCGTCGGGACCTCGAAGCCCTCTCCGGTGCGGGAGTACCGGTCTACGCCCAACGCGGACGCGGAGGCGGGTGGGCACTGCTCGGCCGGCACCGAATCGACCTGTCGGGGCTCACCTCCGGCGAGGCCCGCTCGCTGGTGCTCGCCGCGGACGGCGTCCCGGGCCAAGACGACGTCGACGCCGCCGTGCGCAAGGTGCTGGCTGCCCTGCCGGCTGTGCTTTGCGACCAGGTGATGGCGGCCCGTGCGCAGGTGCACGTCGACCGAAGCGGATGGGGACCGCGTCGCCCCGGCCACGTTCCGGGCAACGACAGCGACACCGAGGGCACCCTCGATCGGCTCCGCCAGGCCCTCGAGCAAGGTATGCAAGTGGACCTTTGCTATGCACGCCCTGGTCAGGAGCCGTCGTGGAGGCGGGTGCATCCCCACGGCCTAGTGGTCAAGAGCGGCACGTGGTACTTGGTGGGCACGGCGCAGTCGGGGCTTCGGACCTATCGGGTGTCGAGAGTCAAGGCGCTCGAGGTAACCGACGAGGCGGCGTCCACACCTGCCGGGTTCGACCTGCACGCCACCTGGGAGGCGACCCAGCGCGACCTCGCCTCCCTGCGGCCCTCCGCCGAGGTAACCGTCGAACTCCTCGTCGAAGCGCACGCCTGGGCGCGCCTGTCTGCTCGCCTCGGGTCGTGGTGGGACCTCATCGACCTCGGCGTCGAGGTTGACGCCCGGCGCCGGGTGCAGCTCCGTGTGCCAAGCGAAGCCCACTCCGCCGCTGAGCTGGTGGGATTCGGCGACAGCGTCGAAGTCTGCTCACCGCCGGAGGTACGCGCACAGCTCGCCGCGTTGGGCCGGCGGCTCGTGGCCCGCTACTCAACCCCCTCCGACTGACCCGGGGCATTCCCCTGGCCCCGGCTCAGTCGCGATCGCCGAGACGGATCCAAAGAGCCGCTGCCGAGTACGCTTATGCCGACCAGGGGCACCTGAGCCGGGAGTTCGCGGCCCTGGCCAGCTGCCCGCCCGGACGTTGGGGCTCGGAGGAGTTCCGAAGCATCCAAGCCGGCACCCACCTGCCGCTGGAATAGTGGGCCCACGAAAGACAGCGACAACCACACTACGCACGCGGCGCCGGACGCCCACCGCGCGGCCCTCCCTGCGAGCCACAGATGCCCACGGCCTGATCCGCTTTATCGCCTGGACGCCTTCGGCTTCCAGGCGACCGTGGTCTACGAAAACGGGGGCCAGGTGACCCACGCAGAGCTGGCGTGGCCTCCCGGTGGCGCAGACATGGTCGGCTCGGCCCGAGGCGGCGACCGCTACTCCGCTCAGCCCTGTGGTAAAAAACTCGCATGCTCGCTTCCGATTTCTGGGAGGAGTTCATCATTGTCCGAATGCGACGGTGGGCAGCTGCTGATTTCCTCCTGACGAGTGTCGGTTTGGCCACCATTGGCCTCGCGCCGACGGCCAGCGCTCAGGGCGCGGCCCCGTATGCACCGACGTACTCCCAACTGCCGACGTTCCCCTTCGGCAACGCGATGTCCACCTGCGGCCCGACCTCCTCGACCGGTACACGCAGCAATGCACCAATCGTGGCGATCACTCTGACCAGCAATAACGCTGGCTGCTGGATGACGGGGTCAGATGGGGGAGTCTTCACCCACGGCGACGCCCCGTTTTACGGTTCGATGGGCGGGAAGGCGCTCAGCGCACCCATCGTGGGCATGACCGCAACCGCCAATGACCACGGCTACTGGCTGGTGGCAGCAGACGGCGGGATCTTCAGCTTCGGCGACGCCAAGTTCCACGGCTCGATGGGCGGGAAGGCGCTCAACGCATCCATCGTGGGCATGGCCCTCGACCCGGCAACGGGCGGCTACTGGGAGGTCGCCTCGGACGGTGGCGTGTTCTCGTTCGACGCGCCGTTCCACGGTTCGATGGCACGGGGTCCCCAGCCGAACCCAATCACCGCCATCGCCGCATCATCCGACGGCGGCGGCTACCTACTCATGCCGACCGACCCGACTGTCGAACCAGGCGTGCCGGGACGAAGCGGGTTCGACCTCGCCCGTCAGGAGTGGGTGGGTGACGGCACGCTCGCGTGCTACCAGGAGAATGCTCCCCTTCGCCAAGGGGCGCAGTACCTGCTCATCGGCGAGAGCGTCGATGGCGGCAACACGAGCGGCTACCCGGCCGCCATCAAAGCATTCGAGCAGCTCGACACGTTGCCCGAAACGAACAACACGCCCGCACAGAATGCCGAACGCGTCAGGGACACGCATACCCTGAATGCGTTCTTCGGCACCAACACTGGCGGAACTTGTGCCTGAGCGGCCGCACGTCTCTCTCGCTGCCCTCGGCATTCGCTGTACGCGGGTGTGCGTGGCCCAGGTAGTTAGGACCCTCCGCAGCATAATATAGTGAGTCTATCCTCGGAGTGATAGGCTCTGCGGTGTGGAGGTGACCGAGGCGGATCTAGCGACCATGTTCGCTACGGTGACGCCGTTGCTCGACGAGCGCCAGCGCCGGGTGTTCGCCGGAGCCCAAGCCAGTGCGTTTGGACGAGGCGGGATCGCCGCGGTGTGCCGGGCCTCTGGATTGAGCCGTGACACGGTGAAAAAGGCGATCGGCGAGATCGCGGCCGGGCTTGATCCGAGTGCACCGGTCAGACGAGCCGGCGGTGGTCGCAAGCGGCTCGTCCACAAGGACCCGACCTTGCTCGCGAACCTGGAGGCTCTCGTGGATCGCGAGTCGCGCGGTGATCCCATGTGCCCGCTGCGCTGGACGTCGAAGTCCACCGGCAATCTCGCGGATGCACTGTCTGCTATGGGATACGAGGTGAGCCCCGACACCGTCGGACGCCTGCTCGCCGAGCTCGGATTCTCGCTCCAGGCGCTGGCCAAGCAACGCGAGGGCAACCAGCATCCTGACCGTGACGCCCAATTCGTGTACCTGAGCTCCCAGGTCGCAGACCATCTCGGCAGCGGGCAGCCGGTGATCTCCGTCGACACGAAGAAAAAAGAGGTCACCGGCCAGTTGAAGAACAACGGGCGGGAGTACCAGCCAAAGGGCTCCCCCGAACGAGTCGATGTGCACGACTTCCCTGATCCGAACGTCGGCAAGGCAATCCCCTACGGCGTCTACGACATCGGGGCCAACGAGGGGTTCGTTTCGGTCTCAGACGACCATGACACTGCAGCGTTCGCGGTGGCAACCATCGGGCGATGGTGGGACACGATGGGCCAGCCTGCTTATCCCGAGGCGACCCGCCTGCTCATCACGGCCGATGCTGGTGGATCCAACGGTCACCGGGTGCACCTGTGGAAGGTCGAACTGG
>JAJZJY010000540.1 GCA_021809885.1 Actinomycetes bacterium | reverse complement strand
TGCCCGCGGCCGGCGCCGGTAGCTGGTGGCGGCTCAGTCCGTGCCCGACCGGGATCAACGCTCTGGCCAGCTCCTGGGTGTCTCATCCTTGTCCCTCCCATTGCTCGGCGAGGAGACCACCGGCCTCCGGTTGAACCGTCAGTCAGCCTCCGATCACGGAGTCAACCATCCCCGCGTCCCGCGCGCAAGGCACCCGGAGGGCGTTCGGAGTTGCAGCCCGTCCCTTGCGGGGCGCCGGCGGCGCTGCTTCACTCTACGCTCCAGGCGACTGACTGTTCAGTCAGGGTCTTTGGGGGAGGGCAAGGAGCCATGGATAGAGTTGGATCAGCCGGCCGGTACCTCGGCACCACCCGCGAGGGTCCCGATGTTCCAGCCTCGCGGCGGGCGGGTCGCCGCCGAGCACGGCGAGCACGGATCGCCACCCTCCCCGCTGCGTTGTTGTGCGTGCTCTCGCTCGTGCTGGCCGCCTGTGGAGGCGCCGCGCCTACAGCGCCCTCCTCGGGGGCGAAGGCGATCACCGGAGGTACGGCGAGCTACGCGATGCCGAACGGCGACGACTTCAGCTGGATGTTCCCGCTCGAGAACCAGGCCAACTTCGAGCCCTACGACATGTGGGTGGAGAACGAGATGTGGCGGCCGCTCTACTACCCGGGTGGGCCGGGTAGGACAGGGATCGACTACGGGATCTCCCTCGCCGGCACGCCCGTCTACAACAGCAGTGGCACTGCGGTCACGGTGACGATGAGGAGGGGGTACCGGTGGTCGGACGGCACGCCGGTCACTGTGAGCGACGTCAGGTTCTTCTTCCAGCTCGAAGCGGCGGGGGTGAAGCTCGGCAAGTACGCCCCCTATGTGCCGGGCGAGATGCCAAACGACATCTCGAGCGTCACCTACAGCGGCAGCTACACGTTCACCATCCACATGAAGAGGCCCTACAACCCGGTGTGGTTCACGGGCAACCAGCTCACCTGGATCTACGCGCTCCCGGCTCAGGCCTGGGACCGCACCTGCGCGACCTGCAAGGCCGGCAACGCCGCCGCGACGCCCTCGGGCGCCGAGGCGGTCTACAACTTCCTCTACGGGCAGTCATCGAAGCTCTCGACGTACGCGACGAACCCGATCTGGAAGGTCGTGGACGGCCCGTGGGTCATCAAGTCATACAACCCGACCACCTACCACACGGTCCTCTCGGCCAATCCCGCCTACTCCGGCCCGGGCAAGCCCCACCTCCGCAGCCTCGGGATCTACTCGTTCAGCTCCAACACGGCTGAGCTCGATGCCCTCCGCTCGGGCATCATCACCTACGGGTGGCTCCCTCTCAGCGCCTTCGCCTCGCGGCGCACCTACGAGTCGATGGGCTACACCTTCAAGCCCTGGTACGCGTTCTACAACGACGCGACCGAGTTCGGCTACACGAGCAAGCAGTGGGGCCCGCTCGTGCGCCAGCTCTACATCCGCCAGGCCCTCCAGCATCTCGTCGACCAACCCCTGTACATGAAGACGGCCCTCCATGGCTTCGCCGTGCCGGACTACGGCCTCGCACCGGACGTGAGCAGCCCGTACACAGCCCCGGCATTGAGGCACGACCCCTACCCCTACTCGGTCTCCGCTGCCATGGCGCTCCTCGCCGCCCACGGCTGGGTGAAGGGCCCTTCCGGGGTCGACGTGTGCCAGCGGCCCGGCACCGCCGTCAACGAGTGCGGCGCCGGCATCGCCGGGGGCAGGGCGCTCAGCATCCTCTACGTCTACGAGACGGGGAGCCCCAGTTGGCTCGCCATAGTGGAGGCATTCACGACGGCCGCCAAGAGTGCCGGCTTCGGCATCACCCTCGACGGTCAGACCACGAGCACCATGTACTCCGACATAGCCACGTGCCCGCCAGGTCCGTGCAACTACGGGATGGCTGGCTGGTACCCGTTCTTCTGGGATTACGGCCAGAACGCGGTCGTCCCGTCCGGTGGCCAGCAACTCGGAAAGGGCAACTACTGGGGCGGGGGCTACGACTCGACGACGGCCAACAACCTGATCTTCGACTCGCACACCCGACTGGGCTTCGCCCCGTTGTACGCCGACGAGAAGTACATCTCGCAGCAGGTCGCTCTGCTCTGGTTCCCGCTTCCCGCCCAAGCCCTGCTACTCGTGAAGAACAACCTCGCTGGTTGGAACCCGCTCAACCCGTACGTGCTCCCCATGCCCTCGCGATGGTATTACGTGAAGGGATAGCCGGCCTGCCCGGCGCCGGGCCGCTCCCCATCGGATGGCTACGCCCGGTGCCGGCGCACCTGCTCCGGCGGTTCCCAGGCGAAGCCGAGCAGCCGGGAGGCGAACCGCATCGCCGTGGCGAAGGCCCGCTCCTCGGTGACAGCCGGGTCGTGGAGGGCGATCTGGATCGACAGGCCGTCGAGCAGGGCGGAGAGCGCGACGGCGACCTCGTCGGCATCCATCGGCTCGAACTCTCCGGCGGCCTGGCCGTCGTGCACCACCGCCCGGATCGTCTCGCGCCAGTGGGCGTCGAACTCCTCCCGGACGGCGGCCACGGCCGGGCGGCGCAGCGCCTGGCACCACAGGTCGATCCACAGGGCCCACGAGTCGGACGGCCCGACCTCCTCGTCGGAGAGGCACGTGATGCGCACCAGGGCCTCCAGGCGCCCGCTGGCCGTCGGTATCGCCTCCATGACACGGGTGCCGTCCGCGTACCAGAGGTCCTCGGCGTGGCGGATCGCCTCGGCGAGGAGCCGATCCTTGGTCTTGAAGTAGTACATGACGAGGGCGGGGCTCACGCCGACGCGCTCGGCGACGTCGGCGATGCGCGTCTCGCCGTAGCCGCGCTCGGCGATGACCTCGAGCGCGGCGCGCAGGATCTGGGTGCGGCGGGGGTCGAGCTCGACTGTTGCGGCACCGGCGGTGGTGGAGGACATCGGCACCATCCTTCCCGGTCGTGGAGCTGGCGCGCCGGGGGATGCCGGCGGGCTTGCCCCTGACGCTAGCGGCTCCCCTATACTGAACAGTCAGTCAGTCAGTGGTGCGGCGGCACCGGATCCCACGGAGAGCACACATTGGACCACCCGACCCACGCCTCGCCGGCCCCAACGAGCACAGGGCGGGCCGCGACGGTCCGCAGCATGTTGGAGGCCCGCTCGGTCGCCGTCGTCGGCGCCAGCGCCAGGCCCCACAGCCTCGGGTCCCGGCTGCTGGCCGGCCTGGACGCCAGCCCATGCCGGCCGGAGCTGCACCTGGTCAACCCCCGCTACGACCGGATCGGCGGCCGGCCGTGCCTGCCGAGCCTCGACGCCGTGGCCGGCCCCGTCGACCTCGTGGCCCTCGCCGTCGGCGACGCCGGCCTCGACGAGCAGATGGGCATCGCCGCGGCGCGGGGGGACCGCGCGGCGGTGATCTTCGCCAGCGCCTTCGCCCCCGGCCAGCGGGAGCGGCTCGCCGCCACGGCGGCGGGCGCGGGGATGGCGGTGTGCGGACCAGCGTGCATGGGCTTCATCAACCCGGTCGCCGGCCTGCGCGCCGTCGGCTACCTGGAGCCGGACCCGATCCCTCCCGGGCCGGTCGCCCTCGTCACCCACTCCGGCTCGGCGTACTCGGCGTTGCTGCGCGCTGAGCGCCGCATCGGGTGGAGCCTGGCGGTCTCGTCGGGCCAGGAGCTGGTGACCGGCACCGCCGACTATGTCGAGTACGCGCTGTCGAGCGGTCGGACCGGTGTGCTCGCCCTGTTGCTCGAGACGTTGCGGGACGCGCCCCGGCTGCGGTCGCTGCTCGCCGGCGCCGCCCGGGATGGCATCCCCGCCGTCGTCCTTCCCGTCGGCGCCTCCCCCGGGGGCCGGGCGATGGTGGAGGCCCACAGCGGGGCGCTGGCTGGCGACGACGCCACGTGGGAAGCCCTCTGCGAGGCCACCGGCGCCATCCGGGTGCGCGACATGTCGGAGATGACCGACACCTTGGAGCTGCTCTGCGCCGGGCGGCGCCCCGCCGCCCGGGCCGACGGAGGTCCGGGGCGGCTGGCCTCCGTGCACGACTCGGGCGCCGAACGCGCCCTCCTGGTCGACGTCGCCGGCCGGGTGGGTGTCCGCCTGGCGGCCATCGGGCCCTCGACCCGGGAGCGCCTCGCCGCTGTCCTCGACGAGGGCCTCCA
>JAJZJY010000539.1 GCA_021809885.1 Actinomycetes bacterium | reverse complement strand
CCCGTCAGGGCTTGGTCCTTTCACGACCGTCGGCTGCCCAAACCCCCGCTACGAGCTCAGGTTGCCGAGAGGGATCGGGGTGTGCCGCTGTGCAAGGATTGTGACTATCATGACGCCACATCCAGTGAGCGACGTCGAGAGCGGCAGCGCGACCGCTCCCGCAGTACCGCGCTCTGGTCGTGCTGGCCTCACGCGGCCCTCAGCGCGCCGCCGACCTGGCCACCAGCCTCGACGTGACCCCTTCGACCGCCAGCCGCATGATCGAGCGGCTCGTCCGCAAGCGCCTGGTCGGCCGGACGAGGACGAGGGAGGACCGCCGCACCGTCCGCGTGTACCTGACCCGGTCCGGCCGGGACACCGTCGGCGCTGTCACCGACCGCCGCAGGGCGGAGGTGGCGGCGATCCTCGCCGCCATGCCGACGGACAACCGGGCGGCGCTCACCTCCGCTCTGCGCGCCTTCGCCGGCGCCGCCGGCGAGGTGCCGGAGCAGGACTGGGCGCTCGGCTGGGACGAGGCAGCCCCTCGGGCCTGCAGCGGGGCACATCGCGGGCAGCACCGTCGAGGATGGCAACAACTGCAATCCATCAGCCCCGTGACCCATCGACGGCTGCTTTCACTACTGGCAAGGGTTGCAACCACGCATGAGCACCTCGATCTCATGTTGAGTGCAGAGGAGTCCAAGGACTTCACGGAACAACTGGCGATCGCGCTTTCCGCACGGCTCGAGGAGTGGCAGCCACGGCTGATCGATGAGCTTTCCCGTGCTCTGACGAACTTGTCGTGCGGATACGACGCCGGAGCAGATGAGGACGCCAGGTTTGATGACTTTGCCCCTGAAGCACGAGCGGCCGCCGATGCATTCCTCAGCGCTGTACGATCTTTCATAGCCGACTGGCTGTCCGCCCGAGATGTAGAAGAGCCTCAGTTCACCGCTATAGCTCTCGCCGCCGAGAAGCGGGCGGCCGAACTCGCATCCTTGTCGCCACCGCCTACCGCACCGGAAGCGCCTCCGCCCTCGGCTTGAAGCCGCGCCGGGACAGCGAGAGGCCCGTCCACACGGCTCCTGGCTCATGGCTCAGGGAGCGCCCTTGAAGATGGACTCCAGCGCTTCGCCCTCGCCCGCGCCCGCCAGGACGGTCACGGCGTCGCCGGCCTCGAGCCGGGTGGAGCCCCGCACGGGGACCAGTTCGCCGGCCCGCACGAGCAGCGTGATCCAGGCACCCTCCGGCAAGTCCTGCAACTCGGCGACCCGCCGGCCCGCCACCGGCGAGCCGGCGCCGACGTGCAGCCGGTAGACCCCGTCGGGACGGTCACGGAGGCGCACGCCGAAGGCCCACGGCTCCGGCGGCACCACCTCCACGGGCAGGTGCACCAGCCGGGCCACCGTGGTGACCAGGCCCCCCTGGACCACTACCGAGAACAGCACGACGATGACCACGATCCCGTAGAGCCGCCCTGCCGCCGGCAGGTGGGCGGCCAGCAGGTACCCGCCGAGAAGGATCGGCACGGCTCCTTTGAGCCCGGCAAAGAGCACGAAGATCCGCTCCCCGCGGCGCAGCCGGGCCGGCGCGAGGCACAGGCCGACCAGGACCGGGCGGATGACTACAAGGAGGGCGGCACCGATGGCCACGCCCGGCACCCACACGTCGGTCCGGGTGACGACCCCCAGGTCGACGGTGAACCCGAGAGCGATGAAGGCCACGATCTCGCCGAGGCTGCCGAGTGCCCCATGGAACCGCTCGATCTCCTGCTTGAACGGGGCCCGAGCGTCACCGACGACGATGCCGGCTACGAACACGGCGAGGAACCCCGAGCCGTGCGCCACGTCCGCAACCCCGTAGAGGAGGAAGGCCGCTGACAGCGTCCGCAGCGGGTAGAGCCCCTCACCGGGGAGCGGCAGCCGGCGCATGACCCAGAGGAGAGCCCGCCCGCCGAGGGCTCCCACGCCGGCTCCGATTACCATATCCACGACGAAGCGCCCGGCTACCTCGCCGATGCCTCCGCCGCTCAGGCCGCCGGCGGCGACGAGGCTCGTCATCAGGGCGATCCCGACAGGGTCGTTGACCCCCGACTCCCCCTCCAGGATGGTGGTACTGCGCCCGGCGACCCTCTGGTTGCCGAACACCGAGAACACCACCGTCGGGTCGGTCGGGGCGACGGCCGTCGCCAGCAACAGGGACGCGTACCAGCCGGACCCGACGAGCAGGCGGACGACGCCCATGCCGGCGACCGCCGTCGCGAAGGTGCCGGCGAGCCCGGCGGCGGCGATGGGCCCGAGGGCGACCCGGAACCTCCGCCACCCGATGTCCATGCCGCCGTCGAAGAGGATGAGGATCAGCGCCAGGGTCACGACACGATCCACGCCGCCGGTGGGGGACGCCCGCATCGACGGGAAGAGGGCGGCAACAGCCGCCGAGCCCACCAGGACGAGCGCCGGCAGCGGGACGCGCACGAGTGCCGTCAGCCGACTCGACGCGATGATCAGCAGGCCGGCGGCCGCCCCGCCGGCCAGCAGCACGCCAAACGCGGCGGCGTTGGCGCCGGGACCGACTACGCCGGCCGCCCTTCCACGACCAGGGAGCCCCGGTACGGATGGTGGAAGCCGCCAACCACGACCGCGGTGGCGGCGGCGGGGTGAGGGTTGGGGATCATCAGGCGTCGAGTGCGTCGATGGCCGGGGTGATGACCTCGTTGTGGTTCGACCTGCTCGGCGCGGATGACAAGGTGGCGGTGAAGCCGCAAGCCTCGCCGGTGTACCACGCCATAAAGTACCTGACGGGTGAGATCGACGGGTCGTGGCTGACCCGGCTGCGGGAGTTCGGCGGGTTGCAGGCGTACCCGAGCCGGACGTGGCGGACTTCTCGACGGGTTCGGTGGGCCATGGTGCGGTGGCGCCGCTGTTCGCTGCGGCGACGCCGAGCTGGACGAGGGCGACGGGTGGGAGGCGGTCGCCGATCCGGCCCTGCAGGACTGGGCAACGTGATGTGGGCGGTGGACCTCAACCGCCAGAGCCTGGACCGGGTGATCCCGGAGCTGAAGGTGCGCCACCTCGAGCAGCTGTCCGCCGCGTCCGGCTGGCACGTGACGGAGGCGACGTGGGGGCGGCGGATCTCGGAGCGGTTCGCGGCAGAGGGTGGCGGGGCGCTTCGCTGCCGGCTGGACGAGATGAGCAACGAGGAGTACCGGGGGATGGTCGCCTCGGCTCGCGGCGAGGTGCGGACCCGGTTGCTTGCCGGTGCGGACCCGGCGGTGAAGGCGGCGGTCGTCGACGTCGACGACGAGGGGCTGTGGCAGCTGGTGACCGACCTCGGCAGCCACGACCACGACGTGCTGGCGGCTGCGCCCCGGTGCTCGACTGGCTGCTCTGCGACGGCCTCAACCGGCTGGCCGCCCCCGACGGCGACTCGCTGTACCTGCGGCTCGCCGCGCGCCCCATCGACCAGGCACCGTTCGACGCGGCCGTCGCCCGCGACGGCGAGCACGCCGTGCACGCCGGCGTGCTGGCCGGGACGTACCTGCTGCGTCCGGCCGGCGGCAGCGGCGGCGGCAGAGATGGTGAACCGGGAGGCGGGGCGGGGGGTAGGCTGGAGGCGGGGCTGGGAACACGGTGCGCCTCGTGGCGTGCGGGGCCGTCATGCCCGAGGTCCTCGCCGCCGCCGCCCTCCTCGAGGAGTCGGGGGTCGCCGCCGCGGTCATCGACGTCACCAGCGCTGACCGGCTCTACCGCGACTGGCAGCGCGAGCTGCGGGAGGCCGCCGCCGCCCGGGGCGCCGACGTCCGCCGGCGCACCGTCATCGGCCGGCTCCTCGGATCGGCAGGAGCGCCGGCGCCGATCGTCACCGTCCACGACGCCGCCAGCCACGCCCTCGCCTGGGTCGGAGCCGCGTCGGCGCTCCCACCGTGCCCGTCGGGTTCGACGAATGGGGCCAGTCCGGCACGATCCACGACGTCTACGAGCACCTCGGCTGGCAGCCCCAGCAGATCGCCACCACCGCCCTCGTAGCCCTGGGCCTGCCCGTGTGACAGGGGCCTCCAGGTGACAGGGCCCTCCAGGTGAGGGGGCCCTCCAGGTGAGGCCTCCAGCTGAGGGGGGCCACCGGCCCTCAGCTTCCGATCGACGGGTAGGCCGGTAGGGTCGATTG
>JAJZJY010000538.1 GCA_021809885.1 Actinomycetes bacterium | reverse complement strand
CCTCGCCGGCCACCCCGACCTGGCCGAGGAGCTGCGCCTGCTGGTGGACCCGGAGGAGCAGCAGTACCTGTTCAAGAGCTGAGATCGGGCCACGCTCCTACCCCGATGGGTGGGAGGCGGCAACGGCCTCGACACCCTCACACTCGTTTGCGACCACGCTGCGTGGCAGCACGGGGCTCCTGGCGGCGGCTGGAGCTGGCCGTCATCGGAACGTTGGAAGGTTATTGTCGCTGGACGACAACGCGCTTCCAAAGTTCCCGTGGCGATCATGGCGCCGCCCACCCCGAGTGGCGAGGCAGATCGCCCGTGGCCCCTGACCGGCCGCCGGCGCCTCCCGACGCCGCCCTCGACGCCGACCACGTCCCTATCCCGGCCCGCCGGCGCCTCCCCCGACGTGGCCGGGGCGGCCACCGCGGGCAGGCAGGCAACGCTCGTCTTTGTACACGAGCCGGCCCCGGACTAATCCGCCCACCCGGTGGCGTCCTCGCCGCCGTCGGGCATGACCACGTCCCACCGGTCGAGGCAGTCGGAGCAGCGGTAGACGAGCACGTCGCCGGGGCGGGGTGGGTCGTCAGAGGGCCAGGTGGTGAGCAGGTGGGCGGTGCCGCCGCAGTCGACGCACACGATCGTGCGGTCGGGCGGGGGCGGGGGCGGGGGCGGGGGCGAGCTCACCTGCGCACCGCCGGCCCCGGCCCTGCCGGCCCCGGTACCGTCCCTCCGATGCGGGTCGTTGCCGGCGTGGCCAAGGGCCGGCTCCTGCGCGCGCCGGCCGGGCGTTGCACCCGTCCGACGAGCGACCGGGTGAGGGAGGCGGTGTTCTCCATGCTCGCCAGCATGGACGCCGTGGAGGGCGCGGCGGTAGCCGATCTGTTCGCCGGCAGCGGCGCCCTCGGCATCGAGGCGCTGTCGCGGGGAGCGGCCAGCGCGACGTTCGTCGACAGCGCGCAGGAGGCAGTGGCGGCGATCCGCTCCAACCTGGCGGTGCTGTCCCACAGGGCCGTCGACGCAACTGTCGTGCGCGCCGACGCGCCGGCGTGGGCGGCGGCACGGGCGGCAGCCGGCGCCCCGGAGCTCGACCTGACCTTCGCCGACCCGCCCTACGCATGGGGGGGCTGGCCGGCGCTGCTGCGATCGCTGCGGCTGGTGGGCGGGCTGGTCGTGGCCGAGACCGGGTCCCCGTGGGCGCCCGTCGCCGGGTGGGAGACTGTCAGGACCAAGAGGTACGGCAGTACCGTGGTCACGGTGCTGGCGACCCATGAAGGAGGAGGTGGCAGGTGAGGACCGCGCTGTTCCCCGGCACGTTCGATCCCTTCCACAACGGCCACCTCGAGATCGTCGAGACGGCGGCCAAGCTGTTCGACCACCTCATCGTGGCTGCCATGCGCAACCCACAGAAGGCGGAGCCGCTGTTCAGCCTCGAGGAGCGCAAGGCGATGATCGCCGACACCGTCGCTCACCTCCCCAACGTCGAGATCACCAGCTTCTCCAGCCTCGTCGTCGACCTCGCCCGCGAGGTGGGGGCCGACGTCATCGTGAAAGGGCTGCGGGTCGTCTCCGACTTCGAATCGGAGCTGCAGCAGGCCCAGATGAACAAGGCCGTCTCCGGCTTCGAGACCCTCTTCATCCCTTGCTCGAGTGAGTACACGTTCATTGCCTCCATGTACGTTCGGGACTTCGCCCGCTTCGGGGGCGTCGACCGGATCGGCTCGATGGTTCCGGCACCCGTGCTCGCCCAGCTGAAGGACAGGTTCGGGGGAACGGGGCTGGCATGAGCACTTTCGAGGTCCAGGAAGGACCGGACTCCGAGACCGTGATCCGCCGGGTCGTGGACATCATCGAGTCGACGCGAACCCTGCCGCTGTCCTCGTCGGTCAAGCTCGACAACCGCGACGAAGTCGTCGAGCTGCTCGAGGAGGCGATCGCCCGCCTGCCCGAGGATCTGCGCCAGGCACGCTGGATGCTGAAGGAGCGGGAGGAGTACCTGGAGAAGATGCGCAGGGAGGGTGAGGAGATCCTCGAGGCGGCACGGCTGCGAGCCGAGCGCATGGTGCAGCGCACCGAGATCGTGCGCGAGGCCAACCACACCGCCCGCGACATCGTCGAGGCGGCGCGTGACGAGGCGCGCCGGCTGCGGCTCGAGGCCGAGGACTACGCCGACCAGAAGCTCGCTGCGTTCGAGATCGTCCTCGAACGGACCATCAAGACCGTCGCCGCCGGTCGCCAGAAGCTGGCGGCCACGCCGGTGCCGGCGGTGGACCGCTCCTCCGAACCGATCATCGCCGGCGCGGACCCCACGGATGCAACCGTCATCTCCGACGCCTTCTTCGACCAGGACGAGCCCCGGTGACGACCCGCCCGTGGCAGGTACCGGTCACCGCCCTGCGCCGTGCCGTGGGGGCCCGGCACGTGGAGCGGCGCAGCGGGCGGCTCGGGGAGTTGCGCATAGCGGACACCGTCGTGCCGACGGATACCGAGACCACCGTGGACGTGGTCCTTTCGGTCGTGGTGGGTGGCATCGAGGTGGAGGGCACGGTCAGCTCGACCTGGGGAGCGCAGTGCCGCCGCTGCCTCCGCCCGGTCGGGGGGAGCATCGAGGTCCCCGTCCGGGAGCTGTACCGACCGGGCGGCGGTGACGAGGAGGACACCTACCCGCTCGGAACGGACACGTTGGACCTCGAGCCGCTGGCACGTGATGCGCTGCTGCTCGCCCTGCCGCTCGCCCCGCTGTGCCGGGACGACTGCTCCGGGTTGTGCCCGATGTGCGGCGCTGACCTCGCCGAGGGCGGCTGCGCCTGCGCCGGCGCAGCGGCCGACCCCCGGTGGGCCGCCCTCGACGTGCTGCGGTCGGGTACCGACTAGACTGCTGGGGTCCGCGCCGCTGGTGCGCGCCCGCTCCCCGACAGAGCCCGCTCCCCGACAGAGAAAGCCCGCGCCGACATGGCCGTCCCCAAGAAGAAGACCTCCAAAGCCAAGACCCGCAGCCGGCGGGCGAGCAACTGGACCCTTTCCGCGCCGGCCCGCAGCGTCTGCCCGCAGTGCCACCAGGTGAAGGTGCCGCACGTCGTGTGCCCCACCTGCGGCTGGTACAAGGGCCGCCAGGCCCTAGACGTCAGCTGAGTCGTTGACCGGAGGACCGGGTGGTCCGCGCGGGCCGCGGGCCGTGGCCGTCGACGCCATGGGCGGCGACCGGGCGCCCGACGAGATCGTGGCCGGCGCCCGCCTGGCTGCCGACGAGCTCGGCGTCGAGATCCTGCTCGTCGGGGACCCGTCCCGGCTGCCCGACACCGGCGGCCTGGCTGTCCTGCCGGCCGGCGAGGTGATCCAGATGCACGACGACCCGGCCGGCGCCGTGCGGACCAAGAAGGACTCATCCCTCGTGCGTGCCGCCGAAGCGGTGCGCGACGGCCACGCCGGGGCGATGGTGAGCGCCGGCAATACGGGAGCGACGATGGCCTCCGCCCTGCTGCGGATGGGACGGATCCGTGGCGTCGCCCGGCCGGCGATCGCCACGCCGATCCCCGTCCCCGGATCGACTCCGACGGTGGTGCTCGACGCCGGCGCCAACGCCGAGTGCAGCGCGGGCTGGCTCGTGCAGTTCGCCCAGATGGGATCGACGTTCGCCCGCCACCGCTTCGGGATCGCCGAGCCGCGCGTCGGCCTGCTGTCGATCGGCGAGGAGCCGAGCAAGGGCACGCCGCTGGTGAAGGAGACCCACGAGCTGCTGGCCAGGGGTGCTGCCGGGGCGGACGTGCGGTTCATCGGCAACGTCGAGGGTCGGGACGTGATGACCGACGGCGTCGATGTGGTGGTCACCGACGGGTTCACCGGCAACGTGGTGTTGAAGACCATCGAGGGTTCGCTGCGTTTCGCCATGCGCGCCGTTCTGAAGGCCTTCGATGCCGACGAGGCGACCAAGGCCGCCGGCGAGGTGCTCCTGCCGACGCTGCTGCCGCTCGCGGCCGAGCTCGATCCGGAGACCTACGGCGGCGCCATGCTGCTCGGCGTCCGGGGGGTGTGCGTCATCAGCCACGGGTCTTCGTCGGCGCGGGCGATCGTCAACGCCGTCCGCGTCGCCCGGGACGCGATCGACGCCGACCTCGTGGGCAAGCTGGCCGGCGCCGTCGGTGCCGGGCCCGCCCCCGCCGGGCCCGCCCC
>JAJZJY010000537.1 GCA_021809885.1 Actinomycetes bacterium | reverse complement strand
ACGTGCCGGGCGTTTACCAGCAGCAACTCGAAACCGCCGCGTGCTTCGAGCACATACCACACCGGCTTCCAATACTGGCCCGTGGCCTCCATCACCACCTGGGTCACCCCCTCAGCCTCGAGCCACCCCGCCATCTCCTCCAACGAGGCGGTGAAGGTCGGAAAGGTACGGATGTCCTGGCGGCGCCGTCCCGCGTCACCCGGGGTGCGGACCGCCGCCACCACCTCCTCCTTGCCGACGTCCAGCCCGGCGCAGCGCTCCACGATGACATCCATGACCTGACCTCCACTCTCATGGACCACAGCAGGCGGGCCTGGCAGGGTCGACCGAATCAACGAGGCTGTAAATCGTGCACACAGCAACAGTTCGCGGTGCCGGGAAGACCCCGAGCGTCAATCTTTTGGACGGGCTTGCTGCACCAAGCAGTACCGAGCTCGGCCAGACCCACCACCATTTTCATCCGCCGCGGCGGCCCAACGCCATGAGATCTTTTGGGCGGCTTGCGCCGTTGCGAGGTGCTGGGGTTGCGGATGGCCGACGTCCACCCCGGGGAGCGCCGCCTGTTCGTGGCCGAAGGCAAGGGCGGTCACCAGCGGCTCGTCCCGGTGTCGACGCAGTTCTTCGCCGCCGTGGCCCGCTACTTGGACGAGGAACGCCCCGAGACGGACACCGACGTGGTGTTCGTGGTCTTGAAGGGGCCCCGCCGGGGTCGGCCGTTGTCGGCCGCCGGCCTCGACGAAATCGTGGAAGGGGCCAGGAACCGGGCCGGGCTGGCCGGCCTGACCTGCCATCAGTTGCGCCATACCTGTCTGACTCGATTGCGTGAGGCGGGAATGCCGCTGGAGGCGGTCCAAGCCCAGGCCGGGCACCGGTCCATCGAATCGACCCGGATCTACCTTCATTTGACGAACGACTGGCTGGCCAAGGAGTACCTCAACGCCAGCGGGGTCATCGCCGCGGACCAGGCCGCGTTGGTGGCCGCCGAGCAGGCGGAGGTCCGCTGATGCCTGCCTCCCGCAAGATCCCGGCTGACCTCGAAGCGATCGTCGCCACCTACGAGCGGGACGCGCAGCGCCGTGGTCGCTTCGACCCGCACATGTCCTCCTCGGCCCGGCGGTTCTTCGATCTGACCGGCCCGCCTGACGCGTGGCGAGACCTGACCCTCGATGAGCAGCTGGGGTTGGGAGACTCGATCCGGTCCTTCGTCAAATGGCTATTCGTCACCGGCCGGCTGCAGGCCACGGCGGACTACCTGGCGGTCACGTCCAGCCGGCTGGGCGAACTCGGGGCGTGGTACTTCCCCGAACTGCACCAGACGATCATCGACATGGCAGCCACCCTCGGCTATCGCAACCACTACGTCCGCGAGGGTTTCTGGTGTTGCCTCATGAAGACGGCCGCCTTGTACCAGATCGCTCCCACTGAGGTCGACGCCAGCCACATCGTCCCGGCCCGCATGGCCCTCAAAGAGGCGGCCGAGCGGCTCAGGGCCGAGGGACGGTCGATTCGGGCCGGGAACGGGCGCTTCACGGGCCTGGTCAACGTGATGTTCCATGCCGGGCTGCTCGCCGAACCCGTCAAGTGGCCGCTCCTGCGTCCCAGCGACCGGGCCGTCTACGACGAGGCCTGGGCACAGATCCCCGAGCCGATGGCCACCACCATGCACCGCTACCTCGAACAACGAGAGACCGTCGTCACCAACAGCACGATCAAACGCGACAGCCGAATGGTCCGTCACTTCGGCGTGTTCCTGGCCACCACGGACCCGAGCGTCACGTCCATCGCCCAGGTCCGCCGGCATCATATCGAGGCGTTCAAAACCCACCTGGCGGAGCGGCCCCTGGTCCGCACCGGCCGGGGCCAGGGCACCCGGCTAGCGAAGCGGACCATCCAGTACTACCTCTCGGCGTTGGCCGTGTTCTTCGACTCCCTCACCGAGTGGGAGTTCGAGGACCGGCCGGTTGGCCGGCTGCTCTTCCCCGGCGACTACCCCCGCCTCGACAGCCCACTTCCCCGGTTCCTCGACGACCCCACCGCGGCCAAGCTCCTGGCGGCCGCCCGGGCGGACGAGGACCCCTTCGTGCGCCTGGCGATCGAGCTTTTGTCCCGCACCGGGATGCGCCGGGGGGAACTGCTGCGCCTCACCGTCGACGCCGTGGTCCAGATCGGCTCGGCCTATTGGCTGCGCGTCCCGGTCGGCAAGATGCACACCGACCGCTACGTGCCCCTCCACCCCGAGCTCAAAGTCCTCATCGACGACTGGCTCGCCTCCCGGCCCGAGGCACCCAGGTTGAACCTGCTGTTCTGCGAGCACGGCCGGCCGATCAGCTTCACCCGCCTTTCTCAGGCGCTCGCTAAGGCCGCCGACGCGGCGGGGATCGGCCATGTCACCGCCCACCAGCTACGCCACACGCTCGCCACCCAGGCGCTCAATCGCGGCATGAGCCTCGACGCCATAGCCGCGCTGCTCGGCCACAAGGACATGACCATGACCCGGGTCTACGCCCGCATCGCCGATCGCACCGTGGCCGACCAGTACTTCTCGGTGACCGAGAAGGTCGAGGCCCTCTACGACCAGCCCAGGGCGCTCCCCGCCGGGGCCGAAGGATCCGAGATGGGCCGTCTTCGCCGCCAGATGCACCAGCGGATGCTCGGCAACGGCTACTGCGCCCGGCCAGTCGACATGGACTGCCACTTCGAGTCGGTGTGCGAGTCCTGCTCGTTCTTCGTCACCACCGTCGAGTTCCGCCCCACCCTCTCCCGCCAGCGTGACGACGCCGCGGCCAAGGGCCAGATCGGCCGGCAGCGGCTCTTCGACGGGCTGATCGCCCGACTGGACGACCAAGCCTCCTGATCGTCCCGGCGTCTTCGCCGGGACCACCTTCAACCAATCGGCACCTGACCGGTTCGCCGCGCGCTTTCGGCGCGCCCGAGGCCAGCAGCCGCCCCCATCACCGGAAAGGAGAACGCCCGTGACTTTGCGCACCGTCGGCATCATCGGCGCCGGACTCGTCCTCGCCGTCGTCGTGGTTGCCGCTGGGGCCGCGGCCGGCATCGCCTCGCTGTTCGGCGGCCCCCTGTTCGCCGGCGACGTCACGCCGTCCGCCCAGGCCCAAGCCGAGATCCCCGCCAGCTACCTCGAGCTCTTCCAGGCTGCGGCAGCCACCTGCCCGGGGCTTCCCTGGAGCGTGCTGGCGGGCATCGGGCGGGTCGAGACCGACTTCGGCACCGACACACAGACCTCCAGTGCCGGTGCCGTCGGACCCATGCAGTTCCTGCCGGCCACCTTCGCCGCCTACGACACCCCGGTCCCGCCCGGCGGGGCCACACCGCCGAGCCCGTATGACCCGACCGACGCCGTCTACGCCGCCGCCCGGGACCTGTGCACCAACGGCGCTCAGGGCGGCGCCGACATCCCCGGGCCCGTCTTCGCCTCCAACCACAGCCGGGCATACGTCGCCGAGGTGCTCTCCTACGCCGCCAGCTACGCCGCACCGGCACCAGCCATCACGGCAACTGGCCCCAGCCCGGCCGCCGCCGAGGCGGTCAGCTACGCGCTCGACCAGATCGGCACCCCCTACCGCTGGGGCGGGGAGACCCCCGGCGTCGGCTTCGACTGCTCGGGGCTCACTCAGGCCGCCTACGCCGCCGCAGGGATCGTGATCCCCCGCACCTCCGAAGCCCAGTGGTCGGGCCTCCCGCACGTGTCCCTCGACCAGCTCCAACCCGGCGACCTCGTGTTCTTCGATCCCGGCGAGTTCCTCGCCGGCCTGCCCGGCCACGTCGGCATCTACATCGGCTCGGGCGAGATGGTCGACGCGCCCCACACCGGCGCCACCGTGCGGATCGAGAGCCTCGCCAGCTGGTCCACCCCGATGGGCGCTGCCCGGCCGGCCCCCGCCAGCTCGCCGTGACCTCCCGGCGCCCATGGGGAAGGCTCGGACCCGTGAGCGACGAGGAGGTCACGAAGCGCCGGGCGTCGGTGCTCGCCCGGCCCGGCTACCGCCGGCTGTGGGCGGCGCGCACGGTCAGCCAGTGGGGTGACGTCATCCAGTTCACCACCGTCGCGCTGCTCGCGCTCCGCCTCACCGGCTCGGGGGTGGGCGTCTCGGGCGCCGTGCTGGCCGAGGTCGTCCCGCTCATCGCCTTGGCCCCT
>JAJZJY010000536.1 GCA_021809885.1 Actinomycetes bacterium | reverse complement strand
ACGGATCTGACCGTCTTCAAGGCTGTCTTCGGACGGGACAAGGACTGGGTGGACATCGGGGAGATGCTCAGGGCCGGAACGGTTGACCTCGAAGAGGCCGTGCGGTGGGCCGAGCACATGGGAGGAGCGGTCGCGAGGCGGAACCTGGAGGCCGCCGCTCGCAAGATCCCCGGTGCGACTCGGATCAGCCCTCCGGGGTAAGGCTGACACCGACGTGCTGATCGAGGATCCATCATACCAGGTTATACTCAACGGCATGAAGACGGCAATCTCGGTCCCTGACCAGACATTCGAGCGCGCGTCCCACCGCGCCGATGACCTCGGCATGAGCCGGTCGGAGTTCTTCTCCCGGGCGGCTGAGCGCTACATCGATGAGCTCGACATGGAGTCGTTGACGGTCCAGATCGATGACGCTCTCCGGCGCCTCGACTCGCCGGACGATGCTGTGACCGACGCAGTGGCGGTCGGGCGCCGGATGCTCGAAGCCGTCGATGACGAGTGGTGATCCAGCGCGGCGAGATCCACTGGGCCGAGCTCGGCGCGGCGCAGGGGAGCCGGCCCGCCAAGCGGCGTCCAATCCTGGTGATCCAATCCGATCCGTACAACGCGAGCCGGCTTGGCACCGTGCTTGCCGCAGTGGTCACCTCGAACACGGCGCTGGCCACGATGCCCGGCAATGTCTTCCTGCCGGCCGCCGCCTCCGGGCTGCCGCGTGACTCCGTGGTGAACGTCACCGCGCTGGTCACGTTGGACAAGACCGACCTGACCGATCGTGTCGGGGCGGTGCCGGCAAGCCTCATGAGCGAGGTCAAAAGGGGACTACGGCGAGTGCTGGCCCTGTGACTCGGCGTTGAGGCCGCCCAGCAGGAGCGGCTGCGATCCCATTGCGGGGCTGGTAGCCGTCGTGGGACTGGCAGCCGCAGATGGAGGACTTTCGGGCTGCGGGTCCTGTTGCAGAGGCTGTGGCAGGTGGGGCGGTAGGGCGCGAGACTCGGGAAGGTGTCGAGCGACTCGCGCTACCGGGCGGTGGTCGTGGGGGCCTCGCTCGGCGGTCAGGAGGCGCTGAGGGTCGTGCTGCACGGGCTGCGCACGGAGTTGCCGGTCCCGGTGGTCGTCGCCCAGCACCTCGGCCCGGCCATCTCACGCCTCGACCAGTCACTCGGGCAGGGCTCGCCGATGGCCGTCAGGTGGGCCGCCGACGGCGCCCCCGCAACGCCGGGGGTGGTGTACCTGTGTCCATCGCGCTCCCTGGTGCGGCTGGAGCCCGATGACACCTTCACGGTGCAACCATCGAAGGCGTCGGCGTCGTTCGGGATGGTCGACTTCCTGTTCTCCTCGACGGCCGCCTCCCTCGGCCCCGCCGTGCTTGCCATCGTGCTGACCGGCGCCGGCAACGACGGTGCCGCCGGCGCCCAGGCGGTCCGGGAGGCCGGGGGCACGGTGGTGGCGCAGGACCCCGGCACCGCCGTCGCCCCGGGGATGCCCGGCGGTGTCGCGGCTGCCGGGCTCGCTGATCTGGTGCTCCCGTTGCCCGAGATCGCAGACCTGCTGGACCGGGTAGTCGGCCGCAACAAGCCGCTGCCGCTGCCGGGGGTCGTCACCGCCGAGGCGATCTTCGCGGCCGGCGGCGCGATGGGAGCGCTGATGGCGGCGACGGACTGGTCGCGCTCGCCTCTCGGCCCGGTGGAGCAGTGGTCGCCGGTCCTGCGGCACTCGCTGGCGGTCGCGCTGGCGAGCGGCATGCCGATGATGGTGCTGTGGGGCCGGGACGGGATCCAGCCCTACAACGACGCGTACGTCGAGATCGCGGGCGCCAAGCACCCCGACGCGCTCGGCCGGCCGATCCTCGTAACCTGGACAGACGCCGCCGAGCAGGTCCGGGAGCCGCTGGAACGGGTGTGGGCGACCGGTCGGGCCGTGGTCGACCACCAGCGCCGGTGGGTCGCCGAGCGCTCCGGCGGCCGCGAGGAGATGTTCGCTACGACATCGTTGAGCCCGCTGCGCGACGGCGCCGAGATCGTCGGTGTGCTGCTGGCGCAGATGGAGGTCGCCGACCAGGTGCGCGGCGAGCGGCGCCTGCGGCTCCTCCACCGCCTCGCCACCTTGGCCATCGACGAGGCCGGCGAACAGAGCGTCTGCGATCGTGTCGTTGAGGTGCTCGCCGACGCGCCGGCAGACCTTCCCTTCGTCCTCCTCTACCTCGTGGACGGAACCGGCATGGCTCTCAACCTGGCGGGCGTCGTAGGCGTCGAGGCGGGCGGCGCGGTCAGCCCACGGCGCCTCACGCTCGGCGAGGCGTCGGTGTGGCCCGTTTCCGCCTCCATCCGCGCCAAGGGCGCCGTCGTGGTCGACGACTTGCGGACCCGGTTGCCCGGGCTGTCGGGGGCGTGGCCGGCGCCCCCCGAGACGGCATGGGTAATGCCGGCGGGACGCCGGCTGACGGGCATACCTGCAGTGGTCGTCGTCGCCGGCATCAGCCCGCTGGTCCCCATGGACGGCTCGTACCGGTCGTTCCTCGAGCAGGTCGGCGACCAGGTCGGCGCGTCGGTGCTCGCGGCCCGCCGGCGGCGAGCCGACCGGAACCGGCTGGTGGCCCTGGCCGCGCTCGACCGGGAGAAGACGGAGTTCTTCGCCGGCGTGAGCCACGAGCTGCGTACCCCGCTGACCCTCACCCTGGGATCGATCGAGGAACTGCTCGACGCCGCCTGGGCGTTGCGACCCGAGCACCTCGAAGCGGCACGCCTCGCCCACCGCAACGCCCTGCGGCTGCTGAAACTGGTCGACACGCTGCTCGAGTTCACCCATCTCGAAGCGCGCCGGGCGGCTCCGGAGCTCGTCGACGTCGACCTGGCGGCGATCACCGCCGACGTGGCGGGCGAGTTTGGTCCCGTCATCGAGCGGGCGGGACTGGAGCTGATCGTGGACTGCCCGCCGCTCGGCCGGAGCGTCCCCGTGGACGTCGACATGTGGGAGCGCATGGTGCTCAACCTCGTGTCGAACGCGCTGAAGCACACGTTCGCAGGGAGCATCACGGTGTCGCTCCGGCTCCAACGCAGCCACGCCGAGCTCGAGGTGGCCGACACCGGTGTCGGGATCGACCAGGCGGAGCTGTCCAAGCTGTTCACGAGGTTCCACCGCGTGCGGGGGGCACGCCCCGCAGCTACGAGGGGTCGGGGCTCGGCCTGGCGCTCGTCCACGAGCTGGCTCACCTCCACCGCGGGTCGGTCCGGGTCAGGAGCACGCCCGGGGCGGGCAGCGTGTTCACGGTCTGGGTGCCGCTGCTCCAGGGCCGAGCCTCCCAGCCGGGGACGCCCCCGGGCGATCCCGAGGAGGGCGCGCAGGCTCACCGGCGGGCCTCGTTCACCGACGAAGCGGAACTGTGGCTGGCAGGCGGCCCCGCCGTGCCGTCCGACATCCGAGGCGGGCCGCCGGCGCCGCCGCCGCAGCCGGGCCGCAAGCCGACCGTCCTGCTGGTGGACGACAACGCCGACATGCGCGACTACGTGGCGCGCCTGTTGGCCGACCGCTACGACCTGACAGCAGTGGGCGACGGCAGGATGGCGATGGAGGCCATCGATGCCGGTGTGTGGGACGTCGTGGTGACCGACATCACGATGCCCGGGCTCGACGGCCTCGAGCTGGTGCACCGGATCCGCACCGACCCGCAGCACAAGGGAACCCCGGTGATCCTGCTCGCCGCCCTCGCCCATCCCGAAGCTGCCGTTGGAGGCCTGGTGGCCGGCGCCAACGACTACATCGTCAAGCCGTTCACGGCCCTGGAGTTGATCGCACGCGTGGACGCGCAGCTGTCGCTGGCCCGTATCCGCAGCGGCGCGCCCGCCCCCGACGGCGATGCGGACCGGTGACCGCCCGGGCGGCCCGGCTGTCGATCCACTCAACCCCAACGCCATCCTGGCGCTGATGGCGCTAATATGGCGCCATGCCCAGCGTGCAGGTCAAAGACGTTCCCGTTGAGACGCATGCCGTTCTGCGCCGCCGAGCGGCCACAGCCAACCAGTCGTTACAGGAGTACCTGCGCCAACGGCTGATCGAAGAGGCCGCCACCCCGACAGTAGAGGAAGTCCTGGAGCGTGCCGGCGGCCGGGCCGGGGGTTCGGTCCCGTTCTCCGAGGCGGTAGCCGTCCTGCGCCAAGACCGTG
>JAJZJY010000535.1 GCA_021809885.1 Actinomycetes bacterium | reverse complement strand
CCGGGCCCGCCGGGGCCGAGCGGCACCTCGCCGCCCGACCGCTGTCACCTCCACGAGTCGCGCCTGCAGGTAGCCGTGACCGCACCCGAGCCCCTCCCAGCGGGCGGCCTCCACGGTGAGGGTGAGATCACTCGCCTCGGGCCACGCCGGGCGATCCCCCACCACCACGAGCACCGCCCCTCTCTCCCGGGCACGGGCGACCAGCCGGCGGGCGTCGGCCGTCCGGACTCGGCCGGGGAGGCGGAGGAGCAGGACATCGACGCCCTCGAGCAGGGCGGCAGCGACCACCGGCCACTGCACCCCACCCGCCGGCACCCCACCCGCCGGCCTCCCACCCGCCGGCCTCCCACCCGCCGGCCCTCCACCCGCCTTACCGCTCCCCAACGGGACGAGCACCAACCGTTCGAGGTCCACCCCGAGTTGGGCGGCGGCAACGATCCCGAGGCGGGGCATCCCCAATGCCGCCACCCATGACCCCCGACGGGACGCCGCCCCGACGAGCGCCAAGGCGACGGAGGTCGCCGCCGTGGCCCCGTCCACCGCCAGCACGCTCCCTCGGCGAAGACCGCCCTCGGGGAGCAGCGGCGCCAGGGCGTCCTCGACCGGGAGGGTCCGTGAGGCGGCAAGCGCCACCGGCCGGCTCAGTGCAGCCGCGACCGGCAGGGCATGGAGGAGGTGCGACGCCGGCGCCGCGCCGCGCTCGTGCTGACGACCCGCTGCGACAGGCGCTCCACCCACGCCGGCATCCTACCCATAGGATCGAACGTGTGTTCGGGCCGCACCGTCGCCCAGCCGCAGCCGTGGTCGGCCGGAAGAACCTTTGGAGACCGCCACCGGCTCGGGCGAGCGCCCAGTGGCCAGCGCCGCCAGCCGCCCGACCAGCCACACCCCGGCGCACGGCGCGACAGGGATGCCGGCCGGGCGCCCCTACCCCGCCGAGCGGTGGCCGACGGCGAAGATGCGCCGGAAGGGCAGCACCGTGCGGCCCTCCCCGTCTGGCGGGTAGGCGGCGCGCAGCCGGGCGGCGTACTCCGCCTCGAGCTCGGCGGCGGCGCCGGCGTCGAGGGCGTCGAGCACCGGTCGCAGGGCGGTGCCCCGCACCCACTCGAGGACGGGGTCGGGGCCGGTGAGCACGTGCAGGTAGGTGGTCTCCCACACGTCGGCGGCGAGCCCGGCCGCATGCAGCAAGCGGAGGTAGCCGGCGGGCTCGAGGACGGGGGCGTCCCGCAGCAGCCCGGGCGGGGCGAGCCGGCTCAGCAGCGTGTGGGTGGGCCGCTCGAAGTTGCCTGGCACCTGGAAGGCGAGGGCGCCGGCGGGGGCGAGCCGGGCCGCCAGCCGCCCGATGAGCGCCTCGTGGCCGGGCACCCAATGCAGCACGGCGTTGGCGATGATGACGTCGGGCGGCTCGGGAGGCTCCCAGTCGCGGACGTCGGAGAGGACGAAGGAAAGGCGCGGCGGGTCGGCAACCTCGTCCGCCCGGGCGAGCATGGCCGCTGCGCTGTCAACGCCCACGACCCGCGCTGCCGGCCAACGCGTCAACAAGCTCACGGTGGCCGTGCCGGGGCCGCAGCCGAGGTCGACCACGAGCGACGGGTCGGCGACGCCCACCCGCGCCACCAGCTCGGCGAACGGGCGCTCCCGCTCCCCGGCGAACGCCAGGTAGCAGGCGGGGTCCCACGACGGGCCGCTCACGACACCGGGCGGATGACCCCGTCGGCGACGGCGGCCTCGCCGACGCGGGTGGCCACGTCGGACGCAACGGTCGGGTGGAACACGCTCGGCACGATCTGCACCGGTGACAGCTCCTCCGGCCCCACCGCGCCGGCGATGGCTCCGGCGGCGGCCAGCTTCATGCCCTCCGTCACCTTCGTGGCCCCGACGTCGAGAGCACCGCGGAACAGTCCAGGGAAGCACAGCACGTTGTTGATCTGGTTGGGGTAGTCGCTGCGGCCGGTGGCCATGACCGCGACGACGCCCTCGGCGTCCTCGGGCAGGATCTCGGGCACCGGGTTGGCGAGGGCGAAGACGACGGACCCGTCGGCCATGCGTCCCACGTCCTCCCGGGACAGCAGGCCCGGGGCGCTCACCCCGACGAACACGTCGGCGCCGGCGAGCAGCTCCTGCAGGCTCCCCCGTCGGTCCGCCCGGTTGGCCTGGTCCGCCAGCCAGCGCTTGGAGTCGTCCAGGCCGTCGCGGTCCTTGTGGACAGCACCCTTGCGGTCGACGGCGACGATGTCCTCCGCCCCGGCGGACAGCAGGATCTTGGCGATGGCGACGCCGGCGGCACCGGCGCCCGACATCACGATCCGCACGTCCTCGAGCCGCTTGTCGACGATCTTCAAGGCGTTGCGCAGCGCCGCCAGGGTGACCACGGCCGTGCCGTGCTGGTCGTCGTGGAACACGGGGATCGCCAGCGCCTCCGTCAGGCGCTCCTCCACCTCGAAGCAGCGCGGCGCCGCTATGTCCTCCAGGTTGATCCCGCCGAACATCGGCTCCAACCGCCTCACCGTCTCCACCAGCTCGTCGGCCGACGAGACGCGCAGGCAGACGGGGACGGCGTCGACGCCGGCGAACTCCTTGAACAGCACTGCCTTGCCCTCCATCACAGGCAGGGCGGCGTCGGGGCCGATGTCACCAAGGCCGAGCACGGCCGTCCCGTCGGTCACCACCCCGACGGTGTTGGCCTTCATCGTGTAGCGGTGGGCGAGGTGGGGGTCGGTGGCTATGGCGGTGCAGACACGGGCTACGCCGGGTGTGTACGCCATGGCCAGGTCGTCGCGGTCGACGATCACCGTCTTGGGCCCGATGGAGATCTTGCCCCGCTCGTGGAGGGCGAAGGTGCGGTCGGCGACATCGAGCACCTCGATGCCGTCGACCCGGCGGGCGGCGGCCTCGACATCCGCGGCGCCCGCCTCCGACGGGCAGTACACGACCAGGTCGCGGGTGACGGTGGCGCCGTCGGTGGCGACCATCTCGATGCCCATGAGGCTTCCGCCGGCGGCACCGATGGCGGTGGCCAACCCCCCGAGCACGCCGGGTCTGTTGCGGATACGGGCCCGCAGGCGGATGGAGTACGCGGAGAGGGCGGTGGCCATGACGGAACCATACAAACCCTTGTCCTGCCGCCGGGCGGCACATAGCATTCGTGAGGCAGAGGGGGTGTTCGGGCCGATCCGGCCGCTGGCCCCCGGGGGACGGGCCGGGCCGGCGGCCCGGACGGCCGATCGGCCCATGCGGGCGTCAGGGAGCGGTCGGCTCCAAGGCGGGCTCCTCGGCTGCGAGGCGCTCCAGGAGAGGGATGGCCTCGGCGAGGGTCCGGCGCTCCCCGTCGCTCAGCTCCTGGATGCGGACGGCCAGGTAGGCGTCGCGGCGGTTGCGGGTCTCCTCCAGCATCGCCAGGCCGCTGTCGCTGATGGCCACCCGTGCGACCCGCCGGTCGGTGTCGTCGGAGCGGCGGTGGACGAGGCCGCGCTCTTCGAGGCGCGCCGCGATGCGCGTCATCGACGGGGGGGCGATCCTCTCCAGGGCGGCGAGGGTCCCGAGGGACAGCTCCCCGTGCTTGGCCACCGACGCCAGCGCCGACAGCTGGGAAGCCGTGATCTCCCCGACCGCCTGCTGTCGCAGGCGGCGGGACAGCCGCAGCACGGCCAGGCGCAGCTGGCTGGCGAGTGGGGCGTCGGCCTGCATGGATCGATCGTAGTTCCCGCCCGCGATAGGACCGCGGCGGCTGCAAGGATGGGAGGGTGCCCATGCGTGAGGACTGCCGGCACTTCCAGAGCCGCACCTACGACGACGGCGAGGCGGCCCGCTTCTGCGTGCTCGACCTGGCCCCGGAGGCCCCGTGGCGCTGCCCGGCGGACTGCTCCCGCTACGAGACCGACATCGGCGTCGGCACGTTCGTGACGGGGTCGCTCGTGCGGCCGGAGGTGGAGGAGGAGCCCGACGAGCCCGGTCCGGACATCGCCGAGTTGCTCGAGGCCGCCGACGAGGTGGTCAACGCCGCCGGGCCGGAGATCGTGCACGAGGTGGAGGGGCAACGGGTGGGCAAGAAGTGGTGGCAGGTGTGGCGCCGCGGCGGCGGTGACGGCGGCGGCGGCGACTTCCACCTGAGCCAGCGCTGAGCCGGGCCCGGGCGGCGCTGGGCGCCGCCCTCGCCGCCTGCC
>JAJZJY010000534.1 GCA_021809885.1 Actinomycetes bacterium | reverse complement strand
CCCACCCGAGCTTCTGGCAGCTCCGACACACCCGCCTCGCTGTCGCAGTTCCTCTGGCATGCCGACGACACAGGAGCGGGCCGTGGCTGAGCGCCCCGATCGTTACGAGCCGCCCACCTCGATCTGGCCGACCGCCCAGCAACCTCCCGGGCCCAGCGGGCCGGGCGGTACCTGCCCGAGTCGACCGTCCCACCCGGCCCGGATGCTTCCCGCCACCGCCCGGCGCGCCGTCGAGACCTACACCACCGCAGGCGACGTGGTGCTCGACCCGATGTGCGGGATCGGCACCCACCCTCGTCGAAGCCACCCATCTCGGCCGCCACCCGTCGGCGTCGCGACTTGCGGGACGTCCGTCTGGTGGGTTAAAATACTGACCTATGTTTGAGGTCTTGCCGTTCAGCGAAGCCAAGGCCCATCTCTCCGAGTTGGCCGAGCGGGTCGAGCATGAGCATGAGCGCATCCTGGTCACCCGCAACGGTCGACCGTCGTTCGTCCTCGTCAGCCCGGAGGACCTGGCCGGCTTGGAAGAGACCCTTGACATCCTGAAGGACCCCGCACTGACCGCCTCTCTGGCCCGCTCCCGGGCTGAGGCAGACCGGGGCGAATCACTGCCGCTCCCTTCGTCCCAGTAACGGCTGCAGCCGTGTACGAGGTTCGGATCACCCCCGAGGGGCTCCGTCACCTCAACCGGCTCCCTCCCAAGGTTCGCGATGCCGCGCTGGCCGCCCTGCATGGCCCCATCAGCGAGAACCCCCGCCAGTTCGGCAAGGCCTTGGTGGGCGAGCTGACCGGGCTCTACTCGGCCCGCCGAGGCGACTACCGGATCATCTACGGGCTTGACGACACCACCCGGACCGTCACTGTCCACCGCATCCAGCACCGAGGCTCCGTATACCGGTCTCACTGAAAGCGACGGCGCTCGTCGCAGGCGTCGATGGTCCCGCCCCCTCAGGTCACCCCCAGCTCGTACACCACTCCCCGGGACTCAACTGGTCTGCTTCCACCGTCGACGCCCCGGCCTGGGCTTGAACGCCCGCGTAGGCCAGCCTCGACGACCGCCGGTCCCTATCGGCATCCCGGGGAGGGCGGCAGCCTCCGATGACGGCGCCTTCGCGAAGGGTGCGGCCCGACGGGCTCGGCCGGCCCTCTCGTAGAGGTTCGTCGTCTTCTCAGTTGTCGGGTAGGTCGTTCCGCCTGCTTCCAAGGCGCTACGGTGCTCGGGAGGCTACCGGTGCAGCCTCGACCTTGGAGGCCGGTCGCAGTGTCGGGAACGTGAAGGTGGTAGCCCTGAACGGGTGCGGCCGTGTCTGCACTCGTCGGAAGAGGGCAGGCTCCTCGCTGGCGGTTGTCGCCGCGATTGTCGGGCTGCTCGGAGTCTCGTGGCCGATGCCTGCGAGAGCGTCCACACCGGGCCGCTTGGTCCTAGCTGGCGACAAGGCGCCGGGCGCGCGCAGGCAACGATGGGCGTCGGTCCGCCCGCGTGCGGTTGGAGGCATCTCCCATGTCCGGCTGAGTCCCCAGAGCTACGCTCTGACACACTTCCGGCACCCCGTCGGCCGGCGCATGGTGTCCGGGGGCCACTTGGATGCAACACTGTCATCGAACTGGTCCGGACTCGTCACGACGGGTAGCAACATCCAGGGAGCAGAAGGAGCGTGGACCGTCCCAGCGGTCACGGGAGCGTCGGGCACCGACTCAGCCTCCTGGGTCGGCGTCGACGGAGTGACCTCTTCGGACCTCATCCAGACCGGGACAGCACAAACACCGGGCCTCGGTTATTCGGCTTGGTGGGAGATCCTTCCAGCCCCGAGCGTCACCATCGTTACCCTCACTGGTGCTGCCGCTCCGGTAGCGCCCGGGGACAGCATGCTTGCCAGTGTCGAGGAGGTGCAGCCTGGGACGTGGACGATCTACATCGCCGACCAGACACAGAACTGGTACTTCCAGAACAACTTCTCATATTCCGGGCCAGGGTCCTCGGCGGAATGGATCGAGGAGGCACCGACCGATAACGGTCAACAGACACTCCCGGCGGACTTTGGCACAGTGCAGTTCTCCGAGACAGGCGTTTACGGCAACTTCGGCAGCGGCGCCGGCTGGTACACCACCGACATGACCGCAGGCAACGAGGTCGACATGGTCAACAGTTCAGGGACGCTGATCTTGGCGGCACCGGGCGCCCCGACACCACCTGCGAATGGTGGACAGTCGTTCTCCGACACCTACATCCTGCCTCCTGATCCGCCTTCCGGACTCGCGGCCACCACCAACGGGACCAATGTCACATTGACCTGGCAGGCCCCGGCATTCAGTGGTGGTCTCCCAACAAACACCTACATCGTGGGACAGCAGCAGCCCGACGGCTCCTACAGTCCGATCGGCACTGTCTCCAGCACCTCAGCAACGCTCAGCAACGCTACGGCGGGAGCCACCTACACTTACGCCGTAGCGGCCCAGAACACCGGAGGCTGGGTCTCCAACTACTCCCTGCCCACAACCGTAACGGCTCCCGTTGCGCCACCGGCAGGATCATCGCCGCCTACGACGGCCCCGCCGGCCCCTCCCGCCCACAGTTGCGTGACGATCAGCGGCGCCACCCACATCTACGGCGTCCACGGCATTGCCTGGGTGAACCACGTCAAGGGCGACTACGGCCCGTGGAACGTGGCGATCGCCGCGCGCGTCGGGGCCCACGACTCGGTGGTGATAGCTACCAGTGAGTGGGGCCACTACCCCCCCGGCCACGGACTGTACGTCTCCGCTGCCAGCCCGATCCCGATGCCCGCCGGCGGCTCCGGGACAGCGAAGGTGTACGCGGGCGTGCATGGTGCCGCCCCGTTCACGGCCACCCCGGCGGTTGACATCACCTGGTCGGGGTGCTGAGCAGCCCAGCTTCGACGAGCAGCAGCTCGCGGGTTCACGACGCCAGCTCCTCGGCCGGCCGGCGCTGCCAGGCGTAGGAACCCTGCCGCGAACATGGCTCCCGAGGACTACGAGCGACTGCAAGCGACCAAGCGCCGCCGCCCCACCTACGGCCAGTGGCGTCGGACCAAGGCAAACCTCGAAGCTGTGCGGGCTCAAGTGGGAGGACGTCGACCTCGACGGCGGGACGGTGCGGATCGTCCGCACCGGGTCGTGGTCGACAACCACCCGGTCGAGTCCCTGCCGAAGACGGCCGCCGGGCGTGTCGCCCGCCAGGGGCATGGGACCACCTTGAGGTGAGTTCCGCCATGAGGATGGGACCACCGCTCCGCCAGTGATGGGACCACCCCTGAGCATCCACCAGCGGCGGCGCCGCTGCCGGTGGACTCGCCACCTTCGGCCGGCCAGCGGCCGTCAGGAAGGTGGCCATGTTCCGGGAGGTTCGTGTGTACGAGATCGGTGAGGTGCTCCGTTTGTGGGTGCGCGGGGAGGGGTTGCGCTCGATCGAGCGGTTGGCGGGGATGGACCGCAAGACCGTCCGTCGTTACGTTGGGGCGGCGGTCGAGGCGGGGCTGGTCCGCGATGGCGGCGAGGGGCAGCTGAGCGACGTGTTGTTGGCGTCGGTCTGCGAGAAGGTCCGCCCGCAGCGGCCGGGCGGGCGTGGGGCCGCCTGGGAGCTGGCGGTGGCCAACCATGGTCTGTTGGCCGGCTGGCTGGCTGGTCGATGACGGCCTGACGGTGGTGAAGGCCGGGGAGCTGCTTGCCCGGCGGGGGGCGGCGGTCCCGGAGCGCACGTTGCACCGCTACGCCTTGGAAGTGCTCGGCGTGGGGCGCTCCGCCCGGCGGACGACGGTGCGTGTAGCGGATGGCGAGCCGGGGGCGGAGTTGCAGATCGACTTCGGCAGGATGGGGTTGATCGACGATCCCGGCTCGGGCCGGCGCCGGGTGGCCCAGGCGTTGATCTTCACTGCCGTGTTCTCCCGGCATTGTTTCGTGTGGTTGAGCTTCACTCAGACCACCGAGGCGGTGATCGCCGGGTGCGAGGCGGCGTGGGCGTTCTTCGGCGGGATATTCAAGGTTCTCATTCCCGACAACATGTCGTCGGTGGTCGACAAGGCGGACCCGATCGAACCGCGCTTCAATCAGTGTCTTGTGTGCGGACCCCGACCGACGAGCGGCAAGTTGAGCGAAGCTCAACCGCTCCTCAGCGGCGGTGTCCGCCGGCGGAGACTGCTGCTCCAGGT
>JAJZJY010000533.1 GCA_021809885.1 Actinomycetes bacterium | reverse complement strand
GTCCGTCTGACGAGCTCGGAGGGACGGGCGGCACCCGTCGGCGCAGGCCAGTCGGAGAGCGCGTCGATCTGGACGTCGGTCCCGGCGTGGGGGGCGTCGAGCATCTCGCCATCGCCGATGTAGATCCCGACGTGGCCGGGGAGGCCGGGGGAGAGCTCGCCGGGCTCGAAGAAGACGAGGTCCCCGGGCTCGAGGTCGCCGACGGGCACGTGCGGAATCGTCGTCCACTGCGCTGTGGAGGTGCGCGGGATGCGGATGCCCGCTGCCGCGTAGGCGGCCTGGGTGAGCCCGGAGCAGTCGAAGCCGACCCCGGGGGTCTCGGCGCCCCAGACGTATGGGGTGCCGATCTGGTCGAGCGCGTAGCTGACGGCGACGGCCGCAGCGTCGGTGGGAGCGTCGATCGCCGGCACTGTCGGCGCAGAGGGACGCGCGTAGGCCGCCGCGTAGGAGAGGACCTCTTGCACGTACGCCGCTGTGTGGTTGTACGAGTAGATGGCGTGGTGGATGTCGGCGGCGCCCCGGGCGCCGTTGGCGCAGAGGTCTCGGGCGGCGGCGTAGACGGCGTCGGCCGGGTCATACGGGCTGGGTGGGTCGGCCCCGCCGGGCGGGACCGGCAGGTCGTACTCGGCGAAGGTCGCCGGCTCGAACTGCATCGGTCCAACGGTTATCTGGAGGTCAAAGGCGAAGGTGCTGGTCACGGCCGGTTCGCTGCGTGAGGCACGTGAGTTGGGTGAAGCCGACTGGGGGTGCCGGGAGACGGCCGACCGGCGGCGGTTCACCCGATGGGTGCTGGGTGCAGCAGTCCCCGTCCCGGAAGGTCGCACGCCGGCGTCAGCGCGGTGGGTCGGTGCCGCTCACCCTTTCCGGATGGTGCGGTAGACGTCCTCGACGTCGGCCTGCCAGTCCGTCTGCACACTCACGACCTCGAAACCGAGCGCGTCGTTGATGGCGAGCATGGTTTTGTTGGAGAAGGCGTTGCCCGTCTGCACACGCTCGACATTGGGACGCTCCTGCCGGATCCATTCGAGCATCTCTGCCTTCGCCCACCGGGCCAAGCCCATTCGGCGATGCTCCGCGTGGATGCCAGTGCTCTGCTGGTGGACGGTGCGGCTGTCGGCCGGGTCGAAGACGACCTCGGTTCCCCCAACGCAGGCGCCAGCCGGGTCACGCACGAGGACGGTCCACCGTGTCTGGCCCGACTCAACCAAGGCCCGGTCCATCTCGGCCACAAAGGCGGTGTCGACCACCGCGTCACCGCCCTCCAGGTTGTCCCTCGGCGCCGTCTGCATGATCCGGTGCAACTCGACGGCATCTGGACGGAGGCGCTCGGGGAAGGCACCCTGCACCAGCTCCAGCGAGTAGCCACGCTCCCTCGCCGGCTCCCCTCGCGCCCACTTCGCGACCAGCTCCCAGTCGAGGTCGGCTAGGCGCAGCTCGCTCTTGCGGTTGACCCGGCCCGCCCGGCCGCCGACCGATCGTGAGAACGCGTCGCCCGCCGGCACGGTGTCGAAGGTCTCCCAGGTGAGCAGTGACCGGCCCTCGGCGATCGTCTGCTCGCAGATCACGACCAGGAGCGACTTCCCGAGGCCGTGCCGTCGGCGGGCACGGCTTACAAGCACGTCGCAGTACATTCGACGACGGTCACCTGCAGCGTCGGACCAGCAGTAGCCGACTGCGACGGGAGTCCCGTCTGGGGTTTCGACGAGCCAGGTGTGGTCGTCGTAGCGCGATGGCAGGTTGCGGGCGAAGGCTTTGTAGGCGTCGACCGACTGGGGCATTCGATTGGATCCCTGTTCGGCAGCGACGGGAGCCTCGACAGAGTGCAGAGCCCGTAGGACGTCGTCAGCGGCGTCCCGGAGGTCAATGCGACGTATCTGGAACTCGATCGGCTCGCCCACGATCGGTCATGGTCCCACCGGGTCGAGGTGCCATCAACTGAGTTTGGGTTGGCGGGCTCTCGAAGGGGACACCGGTGGCGCCGAGGTTGCTGGGCGGGCGGTCATTCCGCGCTCCCGGTGTGCCCGGCGGCGAGCTCGGACGGTCGGGCTGCGCCCATCGGGGTTGGCCAACCGGCGAGGTTGTCGATCTGCACATCGGTCCCGGTGTGGGGAGCGTCGACCATCTCACCGTTGCCGAGGTAGATGCCGACGTGGCCGGGGAGGCCGGGGGTGAACTCGCCGGGATCGAAGAAGACGAGGTCCCCCGGCTCCAGATCCTTGAGGGGCACGTGGGGAAGTGTCGTCCACTGCGCTGTGGAGGTGCGCGGGATGTGGATGCCGGCCGCGGCGTAGGCGGCCTGGGTGAGCCCGGAGCAGTCGAAGCCCACCCCTGGCGTCTCACCGCCCCAGACGTAGGGGGTGCCGATCTGGTCGAGCGCATAGCTGATGGCGATGGCGGCAGCAGTCGTCGGTGCCCCGGCGACGGCCGATGAGGCAGGCGTTGTCTCGTACTCGGCGGCGTCGCTGAGCACCTCTTGCACGTAGGCCGCTGTGTGGTTATAGGCGTAGATCGCGCCGCGGATGTCGGCACCGTCCTTGGCACCGTTCGTGCACAGGTCCCTGGCCGCGGCGAAGATCGCGTCGGCGGGGTTGTAGGGAGAGGGCGGTGTGGCGCCGTGGGCGGGGTTGGGCGCGGTGTCGGCGGGAACGGGATGGTCGTAGGCGTAGAACGTCGGACCGGCCGCCCCGCCGACGCCGAGCTGCATGGGCCCGGCCGCCCCGAAGGCGTTGGTGCCCGACGTGACCCCGGGCAGGGTGGATTGGCCGAAGTCGGACTCGACCTTTCCGATGGCGGCCAGCACCGTCCAGGGCAGGCCCGGGCACGTGGCTGCCGCGGCCTCGAAGAGCTGGAGGTAACCGGCGGGGATGGAGGCGATGGCCTTCCCCGAGGGGATGACGTCGCTGGTGAGCGAACCGCCGAGCACTGAGGCGAGCCCAACCGTGGCCACCCCGAAGAGGGCGATCACCCCGCAGAGCAGGCCCGCCCCGGCGATCCCGACGGTGCGCAGGTTCAACGTGATCCTGCATTCGTTGTCGCGGCGTTCGTCGTGGTGACAGGGGCCGGGAGGTTCTCGGCCCGGATCATGCGCCGGAGGCTGGTGCGCGCCGCGGTGAGGTCGTCTTCGAGCTCGGTGACGCGTGCCTGGAGCCTGCGGGCGTCGCCTTGGGCCTGGGACAGCTCCGCGGAGAGCTGGCGGTTGTGGCGGGTCAGCTCGTCGACGCGCTCAGCGAGGTCGGCCTTGTTGAGCTGGTCGACCCGGGCGCCGAGGGCCAGGCGGAGCTGGTGGCTCTGGCGGTCGCGCTCTGCTCGGAGCCGGGCGATCTCCGCTCGGGCCAGGGCAAGGTCGGTGGCGACGGCCGCAGGCGTCGGGCCCTTGGCTGGTTCGTCGGTGCGGCGAGCTTGGGCGGCGGCGACGGCTGCTCTCAGCTCGGGGGTGTAGACGAGCCAGGTGGACACCTTGGCCCGGCGGGCCACCGAGGCGACGGTGATCGGCGCGGCTTCGCGTGCGAGCTCGTCGATGGCGGCGAGCACGGCGGCGCGCTTGGTCTGGCTGTCGGCCCGGCGGGCGGCGACCATCGCGTCCACTCGGGTGGTCACCGGGGTGCTTTCTTGGTGAAGGCGACGGGGACCGATGCTCCGGCTCGCAACTTGCGCAGCGTGGCGCTCGCCGCCTCGACTTCCGAGCGCTCTGTGTCTGTGAGGGCGGCGAGCTTGTCTCGCATGGTCGCCGCCACCTGGCGGTAGGCATCGGCTTGGTCAGAAAGGTTGCGCACGACGAAGTCGTCGGCGTCGATGGCGATCGCGGTCTCCCGGTCGGCGCGCAGCGAGTTGATGTGCGCCTCGATGGCCGGCAGGTAGGAGGGGTCGGGGCGGTAGAAGCCGCAGCCGGCGCACTGGAAGCGGATGGGGCAGGCCTTGCCGCCGGCCTTGATGTTGGACGGCTCGATGCAGTTGCCGAACGGGACGGCCACCGAGCGCAGCTGGTAGCTGGAGGCGGACCCAGAAGCAGCCGCGGGCACCCCGGCGCGGTCGGTGACGTAGCGGTTCATGATCTTGATCGCTTCGCGCTTTCGCCGCAGGCTGACCGTGTAGTAGCCCTGGGTGACGGTCATCGTCCGGTGATCCATGAGTTCTTTCAGGATCTCGACCGGCACGCCTGCGTCGGTACTGGTAACG
>JAJZJY010000532.1 GCA_021809885.1 Actinomycetes bacterium | reverse complement strand
CATCAAGAGCCCGGTCCGAGCACCCCGGGCCAACGCCATCTGCGAGCGCGTGATCGGCACCCTGCCCCGTGAGTGCCTCGACCGGATGCTCATCCTCGGCCGCCGCCATCTGGAGACCGTGCTCGTCGACTACATCGAGCACTACAACGCGCACCTCCCTTCACCGCACTCTCGACCAGCGTGCACCATCCGTGCTCGATACGACTCCGGCGCCGATCGACGACATCGACCCCGCCAAGCAACGAAGAGCCGATCGTCTGGGTGGCCTCGTCCACGAGTAGCGGATGGTCTCCTGAGCTGGGCGGACGGGGTTCTCGGCACCCACAGGGTTTCACGAGGCGCAGGGCTCATGTCGGCGCTATCACGGCGACGCCGTACAGGGAGGCCGCCGCGGCCATACGGCTGTCGTAGGTCACGATGCCGTCGAGCTCGTCGCCCATTTCCAGAGCCGCGGCGAGATGGAGAGCGTCCAGACTCCGCAGCTCTTCGGGGTCGAGGGTTGCCGCTCGTTCGAACGTGGCCAAGGTGAGATTGAACAAGGTGAGCGCGTCGAGCACTGATCGAGCGCGCTGCATCCGATCGGGAGCCGCGCGCCGGGTCGCCCGAAGGAGCTCAGTGCGAAGCAAGTCACTGGCGATCACCCGCGTTTCGTGGGCGGCGGCCCACGATGCCATGGCTTTTGAAGCCGGTTCGGCGACAACAAGCTTGGCCGCCGCCGACGTGTCGAGGTAGAAGGCCATCAATAGCGCTCTTCGCCGCGCATGGCCGCTACGACCTCGGACAGCACGGGCCGTCCCTGCGGCGCCTCGAGAGGTGCTCCAAGAGCTGCGAGCGAGCCCTTCGCCGGCCGAGCCCGACCCGCCGCCACGAAGGCAGCGACTCGCCCTCCCGGAACCGGAACGAGCTGGGCGACCGGTCTTCCCCGATCGGTGATGGTCACCACTTCGCCGGCGGCGGCCCGGGCCACCACCTGCGAAGCGTTCTGCTTGAGTGCTCGAATTCCCACCGTGCTCATGTTCTACATTGTAGCACTCTGATTCCATTCCAGGAAGCGGTGTGCTTCGAGGACACGTCGCGTGGGCCGCCGCGCGATCCAATCAAAATGCCGTAGCACCGCGAGTGGGAAGCCGACGATCAGGTGATGTATGAGTCCTCATCAGCGCTTCGATCGAGTTTTCGGCACCCACACAATCGGCGCGGTACCGGACTGGGCCTCCCGCGGCTCCCGGTACTGATCGACGTGATCAGCGGGTGATCATTTGGCTCATCCGGCCGGCATGCTCGACGATGCCGCAGTAGCAGGCGTCGCCGCTCAGGAGCTGGTCAGCTCGGTCCTTGAGGGTTACGAGCTCGGCACGTAGGCGTACCAGCTCGCCGATGCGACGGTCGATGTCGGACAGCTGGGCATCGAGGACCGACAGCACGTAGCTGCAGGGACGCTCGCCGCGCTCTTTGAACGCCAAGATCTCGCCGATCTCGTCGAGGGAGAGACCGAGGCGTTGGGCGGTCTTGATGAACGCCAGGCGGGACTCGTCCTCGGGGCCGTAGTCGCGATATCCCGAGGGCAGGCGCACTGGGTCAGGAATCAGACCCCGGGCCTCGTAGAAGCGGATCGTCTTCGGGTTCACCCCGAGCCGGGCTGCTAGCTCGCCGATGCGCATCAGGCGACCGGGTCGTAGCCGATCTCGGCCAGCACCGAGCGCAAGTTGGCCTCGTTCAGCACCAGCTCGTCATAGCTGACCTTCACCTGGTTGGTCTCGGCGTCAGGGGTGACCCGCAGCACGCCGCCCAGCCGTGACAACGCGGTAGCAATGGTGTGCTCGCAGCTCTCGCAGTGGATCTCTTGCACCGCGATCGTCGTGGTCTGGGCCATGGCCTACCTCCTCAGTCTCTCCTGGCATTCACCATATAGCCTTCCCTCTACTGGAAGGTCAAGAGCAGAGCCGATCCTGTTCGTTAGGGTAAGACGGTACAGCTTGCCGACCTGACCACTGAAGCAGCTAGAAGCCCCGCGACGGGTAGCCTCGCCAGTCCTGGGGCTCTATCGGGACGTGGCAAGCAACGTCTCGCATTTTCCCTTGACATTCCATCCGAGTGGAAGGCGTACGGTGGCCACGATGGCAACCGCACTCGAGCAGCACAGCAAGTCCCCCGGAGTCCCCGGTGAGGCGACCGGCACCGAGGAGGGCTGGCTGGCCGACCGGGTGCGCACCGGCGAAGACGGAACTGCTCGGCTGCAGGTGAAGCTCGGCAACCTGCACTGCAGCTTCTGCGTGTCGACCATCGAGAAGGCGGTCGGGCGCCTGGAGGGGGTCGACGCGGTCTCGGTGTCGTTGGCTCACGAGGAGGGGCTGGTCACCTTCCAGCCCGCGGCTGTCGGACCGCAAGCCATCGTCGACACGCTGCGTGCGGTCGGTTACTCGGTACGCGACCCCCGAAAGGTCGGGCTCTTCGAGGAGGAGCAGGCTGAGCTGCACGCCGAGCGGGACCGCTTCCAGGCCGGCCTCCTCCTCGCCGTCGTGACGCTCGGATTGATGATCTACTTCTGGGTGGCTGGACATCCCCTGTCGGTCACCTGGGGCGGGCACCTGTTCGCCTGTGGGCCGTGGCTGATCCTGGGATTGGCTACCTCGATGACGTTCGTGGTGGGCCGGCCGATCCTCACCATGGCCATCGCCAGCGCTCGACGGGGAATCCTCAACCAGCACGTCTTGTTGGAAGCCGGCGCCTTCGGCGGCCTGATCGGCGGTCTGCTCGGGCTGTTCATCGCCCCCAAGGTGTTTCCCCCCGGGGACTTCTTGTCGGTGTCGGTGTTCATCACCACCTACCACCTGCTCTCTGGCTACGTGTCCTCGCTGGTGCGCTCGTCGTCGTCGACCGCCGTGCGCCGCCTGCTCGACCTGCAACCCGACACGGCCAGGGTGATCCGCGACGGCACGGAGCTCGAGGTGTCCGTCGGCGACGTGTCCCTCGGCGAGCAGATCCGAGTACGCCCCGGCGAACGCGTCCCCCTCGACGGCACGGTGGTCTCAGGTGTTTCGGCCATCGACGAGGCGATGGTGACCGGCGAGCCGATCCCTGCCGACAAGACCGCCGGCGACGAGGTCATCGGCGGGTCGGTCAACGCCACCGGGGTGCTCGTGGTCGAGGTGACCAAGGTCGGAGAGGACACCTTCTTGGCCCAGGTCGCCCGCCACATCGAAGAGGCCCGCGCCCTCAAGCCGGGCATCATCGTGCTCGTCGACCGGGTCTTGAAGGTCTTCGTGCCCGTCGTTCTCTTTGCCGCAGGACTGTCACTTCTCGTCTGGACGCTCGGTGACTGGGCCTCGACCGGGCAGGTCGACCTCTCCCGGGGGATCTTCGCTGCATTGGCCGCGCTGGTGATGGGCTATCCCTGTGCTTTGGGCATGTCCACGCCACTCGCGATGATGCGCGGCGGGGGCATGGCCGCCAAGAGCGGGATCTTGATGCGCTCGGGTGAGGCCTTCCAGGTCTTCGGCAACATCGACACCGCGGTGCTCGACAAGACCGGCACGCTCACGGCCGGCAAGCCGAGCGTCGTGGACATCGTGACCGCCGGCACGACTACCGAAGACGACCTGCTGGCAATCGCCGCCGCGGTCGAGATCTCCTCCGAGCATCCCCTCGCCCGAGCCGTGGTGGCCGCCGCCGAGGGTCGCCACCTCGAGATCCCTGACGCCACCGGGTTCTCCTCCATCACCGGCCAAGGCGTCACCGCCCTCGTAGCCGGCGCGACCGTGGCCGTCGGCAAGCCGGACTGGGTGGCGGCTCACGGCGCCGAGCTGGCACCCTTGGCCGATCGCATCGAAGCGATGCAGGGGGCCGCCCAGACGGTCGTCGCCGTCGCCCGTGACGGCAAGCTCGCTGGCCTGGTCGGCATCGCCGATGCGATCAAGTCCGATGCGGCCGAGGCTGTCGCCCGGCTACGAGCCGCGAGGATCACCCCGGTGATGGTGACCGGCGACAACCTGGCCACCGCACGAGCCGTAGCGGCCGAGGTCGGCATCGACGCGGTCCACGCCGGCATGCTCCCCGACCAGAAGGCCCAGATCATCCGGGACCTGCAAGGCCAAGGGCACCGGGTGGTGATGGTCGGCGAAGGCATCAACGACGCGCCTGCGCTCACCCAAGCCGACATCGGCATCGCCATGGGAGCG
>JAJZJY010000531.1 GCA_021809885.1 Actinomycetes bacterium | reverse complement strand
CGACGATCCTGACGGGGAGCTGGCCTCCCTCGTCGCCGGCGCCGACGGGATCATCCACCTGGCGTGGGGGACCGCCGAGGGCCGGCGGGCTGCCCGGGCGGAGGTCCGGGCGGCCGCGGCCGCCAACCACCGCTCGATGCGCCGGCTGCTGGCGGCGGCGACCGCTGCACCGCCAGCGTCGCTGGTGCACCTGTCGAGCGCGACGGTGTACGGGGCGTGGGCTGACAACCCGGTGCCCCTCTCCGAGGGGGCGGCTCTGCGCCCGAACCCTGACTTCTCGTTCGCTGTGGAGAAAGCCGACGCCGAGCGGCTGCTGGCGGAGTTCACCGAAGCGCAGCCGGATGTGGCTGTCGCGATCCTCCGTCCGGCGGTCACGCTCGGGACACCACATCGCCCGCTCCACCGGGCACTGGGCGGTACGGGCGGCCCGCGCCCCGGCGACGCCGGGGCCAGCCGGCGAGTCCAGTACCTCCATGTCGACGACCTCGCCGCTGCCGTCGTGCTCGCCTGGTCGTCGCGCTTGCGCGGCGTCTACAACGTCGCCCCCGACGCCGGCATCGCGGAGGACACCGCCCGGGCCCTCGCCGGCGGCGTCGCCCGCGTCTCGGTCCCCGAACGCCTCGCCGGCACCATCTGGGACCTCGGTTGGAAGCTCGGCGGGGTGGGCGTCCCGCACGAGGCCAGGCCGTACGCGATCCACCCGTGGGTCGTGGCCGGGGACCACCTGCGGGGCTCCGGTTGGGTTCCGGTCTACTCGAGCGAGGAGGCGTACGTGGCGACCGACGTGCGCCCGCACTGGGACGACCTGCCCCCGCTGCGCCGCCAGCGGTACACGCTGATCGGGGCTGTGACCGGCGCCAGCCTCGGCGTGCTCGCTGTGACCGGCGCCGGCGTGGCGGTGCTGCGCCGGCGCCGGCCGCTGGCGCGCTAGCTGCCGGGGAGGGTGCCGACGACGATCGACGCCCGGTGGAGGTGGCCGGCGTCGAGGTAGCTGATCGTCCGCCGTTGACCGGGCAGGCAGCCCGCGAGGAGCGACACCAGCCGCCCGGAGGATGCCACCCGCTGGCCGGCGAAGGCGGTCACGATGTCGCCGGGCTCCAGCCCGGCGCGCGACACCGGGCTGTGGGGGGCGACGGTGACGACCACCGCCCCGCCGGGGACGCCGAACTGGCTGGCGCTCGCCGTCGAGAGGTCGGTTGCGCCCTCGATCCCGATCCAGGGATGAGCCGGCGGCTGCCCCTCCAGCAGGTTGTTGGCGACCTGCTCCGCCGTGTCGATGGGTATGGCGAAGGCCATGCCTTGCATGGACGGGTCCACCGACGTGAGATCGGTGTTGATGCCTACGACGGTGCCGGCGGAGTTGACCAGTGCGCCGCCGTTCGCGCTGGCCGGCACGGTCGCGTCGCTCACTGCCATCACGCCGTGGAGGGTGTAGCCGGCGGCGGTGTTGAGCACGGTGTCGACGCTGCTCATCGTGCCGGGGGCGGCGATGGCGGAGGCGCCTGCGCCGGCGGCGCCGGCCACGAGCACGTTGTCGGCGACCTGCAGGTCGGAGGCGGACCCGAACACCGGGAGGGGGCGGGTGCCGGCCACGCGCAGCACGGCGATCCCGGTCGCCCAGTCCGAGCCGACCAGGTAGGCCGGCTCGCGCGTGCCGTCGCCGAAGATGGCGACGATGCGGCCTGTCCCCGTGACGGCGTCGGCGGCGGTGATGAGATACGACCAACCCCCCGCCGCTGTGAACACCACCGCTGAGGCGACGTTGCCGCCGGCGGTGATGGCGGCGAGGGAAGGGGCCAGGTCGTTCGCTATCGGCTGCCAGTTCGCTGTGGTGAACGACGTCGACTCGGTGACGTTGAGCGAGTTGGGCGACGGGGTCGGCACGGTCTCGATCACGGTGTGCTGGAGGAACAGCCCGGTTGCCATGCCGACACCCGACGCCAGCAGTGCCCCGAGCAGGGCGGCGGCGAACGCGACCGCCCAATTCCGGTTCATCACGCCGCCGCGGATGCCGGGCACGCGGCGGGGAGCGCTGGCCCCGACCTCGGATGGGTGCCGCCACAGCCGGTCATCGGGTGGCAACCAGGCGAAGAGGGGCCCCTCGTCATCGCGGTTGTCCTCCGCTTCCACGCTCGGGGAGGTTACCGGCGATACCTGGCCGTCGGTCGTCGCCCCGGTGGTTACGATTGGCCCGTGCTGTCTGCTCCCGTCGATTCTGAGGACTGGCTGGACCTCAGCGGCGAGCCTCTCCCGGTCGAGGCCGCGTCCCAATGGGTCGCCCGGCCGGACTGCGGGGCGGTCGTCGTCTTCACCGGCCTGGTGCGCGACCACGCCGAGGGGCGTGACGGCGTTACCGGCCTCGAGTACGAGGCCTACGTCGATCAGGTGCGGGCCCGCCTCCTCGATCTCGCCGCGGAGGCGCGCCGGCGCTGGCCCGTCGGGCGCGTGGTGTGCCTGCACCGGGTCGGTGAACTGGCCGTCGGCGAGCCGGCGGTGCTCGTCGCCGTGTCCACCCCGCATCGCGCCGAGGCGTTCGAGGCGGCGCGCTGGTGCATCGACACCCTGAAGGCGTCGGTGCCGATCTGGAAGAAGGAGCGGTGGGAGGGGGGCTCGGACTGGGGCACCGGGGCTCAGGACGTGCGTGAGGTGAACCGGTGACCGCGGCCCTGCCGGTCCAGCTCGGGCCCTTGTACTACCTCGCCGGCGCCGTCGCCGTCGCCGTGGTCCTCGTGGCGCTGATCACCCTCCGCCACCGCCGGCCCAAATCCCTCGAGGCCAACGTGGAATCCTTCAACCGGGGGCTGCGGGCACTGTCCCCCGATGCCCCCGGCAAGAGGCGCAGGCGGCGGGCACCGGTCGAGGCGGGGGAGCCGGCGTCACTGGCGCGTCCTGTGTCGCCGGCGGCAGCGCCGGGTACAGCCCACCGGGTGGTGACCTCAACGGTCGTCACCCGCCGGCACGAAAGCGAGGCTGACGCTGGCTAGGGACCTTGCCATCGACCTCGGCACCGCCAACACGCTCGTCTACTCGCGGGGGCGGGGGATCGTCCTCAACGAGCCGACCGTCATCGCCCTCAACTCCCGGACCCAGGACGTCCTGGCCATGGGTCGCGACGCTTGGCAGATGATCGGCCGGACCCCCGGCTACATCGTCGCCGTCCGCCCGCTGCGCAAGGGTGCCATCACCGATTTCGACATCACGCAGCGCATGATCCGGCTGCTCCTCGAGCGAGCCGGCGTTTCCCGGTTCAACCGGCCCCGGGTGCTGATCTGCGTGCCGTCGGCCATCACCGAGGTGGAGCGCCGGGCGGTGGAGGAGGCGGCCCGCGGCGCGGGGGCCAACGGGGCCTACCTGATCGACCAGCCGATGGCGGCGGCCATCGGCGCCGGCCTCCCCATCAACGAGCCGCTCGGCAACATGATCGTCGACGTGGGTGGCGGCACGTCGGAGACGGCCGTCATCTCCCTCGGCGGGATCGTGGCCCTGGAGGCGATCCGCGTCGGCTCGTTCGACATCGACGCGTCCATCCAGACCTACGTGCGGCGGGAGTACGGCATCGCCATCGGCGAGCGGACGGCCGAGGAGATCAAGGTGGCCATCGGCAGCGCCTGGCCCCTCGACGAGGAGATCAAGGCAGAGGTGCGCGGCCGGGACCTGATGAGCGGCCTGCCCAAGACGGTGATCCTCGCCCCCGAGGAGGTGCGGGAGGCGATCGAGGAGCAGGTGGGCGCCATCGTCGACTCCGTGGTCAAGTGCCTCGGGGCCGCCCCGCCGGAGCTCGCCCAGGATCTGATCTCGCAGGGCATCCACCTGGTCGGTGGTGGCGGGATGCTGCGTGGCCTCGACCGGCGGCTCGCCGAGGAGACCGCCCTGCCGGTCCACCTCGTCGATGCGCCGCTCGAGTGCGTGGTCCTCGGCGCCGGCAAGTGCCTCGAGGAGTTCGACGCCGTCAAGGACCTGTTCATGTAGCCAGCAGGTCCTCGGCGGCTTGGCGCACCTGCCAGTCGCGGTCCTCCTGGGCCCGGCGGAGCGCCGCCTCCACGTCGGGGCCTTCGAACGGGGCGAGGGCCAGCACGGCCCGCCGGCGCACGGCCGGCTTGTCGGCGGTGGCGGCCAGGACGGCCGGCAGCCCGGCCGGGTCGCCGATGGAGCCGAGGGCGGCGACGGCCGCCTCCCGGCA
>JAJZJY010000530.1 GCA_021809885.1 Actinomycetes bacterium | reverse complement strand
GTCGAGGGGAGCGAAGCCGATCTCATCGACGATGACGAGGTCGGCCCGGAGCAGCTGGTCGATCACCTTGCCCACGGAGTTGTCGGCGAGGCCCCGGTAGAGGCTCTCGACGAGCTCGGGGGCCGTGAAGTAGCGGACCCGCCGACCGACCTCGACCGCAGCGTGGCCGAGTGCGACGAGGAGATGGCTCTTGCCCGTGCCGGACAGAACAGCGACACACTGCAACATCTCCGGCGAGTGCTTCCCTGCGAGGTGCGGGTCACCTCGCCGGTCCACCCGCTCTTCGGGCGGCTCCTCAGCGCGACGGGCTTCAAGCGCCGAGGCGGCACGTTGCTGCTCGTGGTGGGGCTTCCCGATGGAGCACCCGGAACCATCCCCGCCTCGGCAACCGACGTCCTCGGTGGAGCTGCTCCCGAGGGCGGCCAGACGCTGCTCAGCATCGAGGGTGTCCGCCAGCTCCGCGTGCTGGTCGAGGCGCTGCGCCAGCCCATGCGGGTCCCGCCGCGCCCCGAGACGCGCAAATAGGCTCGACCAACCCTGCACGCGCCAACGAACAAGGGAGGTGAGCCTCTTTGCGAAGGCTCAGGATAGCCGCGCCCACCCAGCTGACGCTGGACATCGCCGAGTACCCGACCACGGTCTGCGAGCGCTCACAGGCGCTGCCCGAGGCGGCGAGGACGGCCGTCGTCGTGCTGCTCGCACGCATGATCGCCGCCGGCGTCGTGGTCTCCGGGGAGGAGGTGGGCAGCGATGGCAGCGACCGCTGAACGCGAAGCCAAGGTGACGCCCGGCCACCTGTCGCGACTGGCCTACGTCTACGTGCGCCAGTCGACGCTCACCCAGGTCCGAGAGCACACCGAGAGCCTCGAGCGCCAGTACGAGCTGGCCGCCCGGGCCCAGGAGCTCGGCTGGCCCCCACGCCACGTCGTGATCGTCGACGACGACCTCGGACGCTCGGGGGCAGAGGCGACGATGCGGACGGGCTTCCAGGGCCTCGTCGCCGACGTCGGCCTCGGAAGGTCGGCGTCGTCTTCGGGATCGAGGTCTCCCGCCTCGCTCGCAACAACGCCGACTGGTATCAGCTCCTCGACCTGTGCGCCGTCACCGACACCTTGATCGCCGACGGTGACGGTCTCTATCACCCCGGCGACTTCAACGACCGGTTGGTGCTCGGCCTGAAGGGCACGATGTCGGAGGCGGAGCTGCACCGCATCCGGCACCGGCTCACGGCCGGGTTGCGCCACAAGGCGGCCAAGGGCCAGCTCCGCCAGGGACTGCCGGTGGGCTTCGTCCATGACGAGGCGGACCAGGTCGTCCTCGACCCCGACGAGTCGGTGCGCGAGGCCATCGCCACCGTGTTCAGGCGCTTCGATCACCTCGGCAGCGCTCGCCAGGTCATGCTCTCGCTCCTCGGCGACAACCTCCTCGTCCCTCGGCGCCCGACCGGGGCGAGGCGCACCAGCTGGGCTCCGGCGAGCTATCCCGCCATCCACGACTTCCTGACCAACCCGGCCTATGCCGGCGCGTTCGTCTTCGGCCGCACGCGCACCGACAAACGCCTCGACGAGCACGGCCGCATCGTCTCGCGCACCAGGATGGTGCCCCGGGAGGAGTGGGAGGTGCTGATCCCCGACCACCACCCCGGCTACGTGACCTGGGAGCGTTACGTCGCGATCCAGGACGAGCTGCGGGCGAACTGGCGGGCGCCCCGGGGACATGGCGGCGGGGCGGTGCGGGAGGGCGCCGCGTTGCTCCAGGGCCGGATCCGCTGCGGGCGCTGCGGGCGGATGATGCAGGTCGGCTACTCGGGGACCAAGGGCGACTGCCCACGCTACGTGTGCGGCCGCAGCCGCCAGCTCTATGGGACCGAGCGGTCCTGCCAGAGCCTCGGGGGCAAGAAGCTCGAGGGCCGGATCCTCGAGGAGGTCTTCTCGGTCTTGGAGCCGGCCAGCCTCGTCGCGACGGCACGGGCGCTCGCGACGGCCGACGACGAGCACCGTCAGCGCCTGGCCGTCTTCGAGCTGGCCGTCGAACGGGCCCGCCACGGCGCCGACCGAGCCCGGCGTCAGTTCGACGCTGTCGAGCCGGAGAACCGCCTCGTGGCCCGCACGTTGGAGCACGCCCTGGAGGAGGCGCTCGTCACCGAGCGGCGGGCCGAGGCCGATCTCGCCGCCCAGCGGCTCCGGCGCCCGACGAAGCTCACCGACGAGGAGACCGCATGGCTCAGCCGTGCCGGTGCCGACGTGCGAGCCGTCTTCGACGCGCCGACCACGACGTGGCGAGAGCGCAAGCAGCTGCTGCGCGCCGTGGTTCGCGAGGTGGTCGTGACGGTCCACCCCGAGCGCCGGAGCGCCGAGGTCGTGATCGTGTGGGAGGGCGGGGCCACGACGAGCTTCGCGTTCGAGCTGAACCGGACCGGCAGTCACTTCAAGACGACCGACGAGGACACGGTCGACCTCGTGCGCCGCCTGGCGACGCGCCACGACGACGCCGCCATCGCAGCCATCCTCGCCCGTCAGGGGAGGCACACGGCAACGGGGCTCGGCTTCACCAAGGCGAGGGTCCAGGCGCTGCGCGTCTCGCGGGACATCCCCGCCCATCGCTCGCCGAGTGATGCTCCTATCGTTGTCAAGCCGCGAGAAGACGCTTGGCCTTCGGGGCGTCGTCGGCGTGCGCAGCAAGCCAAGCTGTGTACCTGCGGGCGAGTGCGGTGTCGTGCGCGAGTCCGCGTTCGAGCTCGGAGATCCGGGTCGGCCAGCTGCCGAGGGCGTCGGCGACGGTCTGGAGGCTGATGCGAGCGGCAAGCCGCGCCGCTCGGAGGTCGGCTCCGGCCGGGACGGCTTCGGGGCGGACCAGGTGGCGGTAGACCTCCCGTGCGACGTGGCGTTTCAGGCACCGCACGATCTCACGGTCGGACTTGCCCTCGCCGCGTCGGCGTGCGAAGTAGGCTTTGGTGACCGGGTCACCGGTGCTGAGGCGCACCATGACGATCCTCCAGAGTGCGTGGTTCGCCTGGCGGTTCCCCGAGCGGTTGAGCCGGTGACGGGTCGTCTTGCCCGAGGACGCCTCGATCGGCGAGACCCCGCACAGGGCAGCGAACGCGGACTCGCTCCGCATCCGCTCGGGGTTGTCGCCGGCTGCGACGAGCAAGATGGCGGCAACATCGGGACCAACTCCCTTGGCGCCACGGAGTGCCGGGTTGGCCCGTGCACTGAGTCGGTCGAGGGTGGCCTCGAGCTCGGCCATCTCGGAACTCAGCGCCTGGTAGCGCCGGGCCAAGCTGCGCAGGGCCGCCTTGGTGCCGACCGCCGGGTCGGCCACGTCGTCGGTCACCTGGAACCGGGCGGCACGAGCCACCCGCTCGGCGGTGGAGAGAGGTCCGAGGACCGCTCGCAGCTCGTCGGGTGCGGTCACGACGAGGTCTCGGATCTCCGGCCACCCGGGTCCGAGCGTCACGCGCCGATCTGAACGCGACCCGCAGCGCTCGGATCGACTCGACGACCGAGGTCTGGGACTTGGGCAGAACCTCGCCTCGCCGTTGAGCGCCGCCCGGGCCGCAGCCTCGGCGTCGACGGTGTCGGACTTGCCCAGGCGTCGGCGTGCCTGGCGATTGGGTCGGTTGACCTCCACCACCTCGACACCCTCTCCGTCCAGGTGGCGGGCCAGCCCGGCCCCGTAGGCGCCGGTGCCCTCCACGCCCACCTTGGCAAGCGTGCCGAACGAGCGCAGCCAGGCGAGAAGCGCCTGATAGCCCTTTGCCGTCGTTGCGAAGCTCGCGGTGTCGAGGATCTTGCCGACCTCGTCGACGACCGCGGCGACGTGGACGTCCTTGTGGGTGTCCACCCCGCCGATGACAACTCGATCCACCTTTGCCATGCTGGTAGCTGCCTTCCTCTCATCCGATGGGGATCGCACCACCGGCCGGGACGGCGGACAGGACTCTCACGGTGCTCCCAAGGCTCCTATCAGGTCACGTCCGTCCGACCGGTCGGTGCGCGTCTGGGGCCGGGGACCCGGGCCGACAGATCAGCGGCAAGGCACGAGGCCGGTCACACGATTGGGGTCAGACCCGGCCCAGCCCCAGACAGACCCACTCTCGCTGGCAGCGCCTGGGGAGAACCAGAGGACAGGCCAGGGGATATCCACAGGATCCACCGTCGCCCACCCCCTCCCCCCCGGACCCCCCTCCCC
>JAJZJY010000529.1 GCA_021809885.1 Actinomycetes bacterium | reverse complement strand
GAGCCCCGCCGAAGCCACCCCGAAGCTCCAGTCGGGGTTGGTGGCCTCGGCTCCGGCGTAGGTCCTGGCGAAGCTGGCTATGGAAGGCCCGGACTGACCGAGGTCCTGGTAGAGCTCGAGCTCGACTACCCGCACCCCGTCGGCGTGGAGCTTTGCGATGTCTGAACCTCCGTTCTGGGCCAGTAGCTGGGTCCCGGCCTGGCACGACGAGCACCACGTGGTCACGAGCCACACCAGGGTTGGCGTGCCTCGCAGGGAGGCGATGCTCGACGTCGTACCCGCGAGCGTGGTGAAGCTGCCGTTCGGCGCGACGTGCCCGGCGGCGGGGACCTCGGTGCTGGCAGTGGCGCTCGCCGGTCGGCTCGTCTGGGTGGCGAAGTGCAACCCGAGGATCACACCGGCGACGAGGAGGACCGCCACCCCAGCGCTACCGAACCCCCAGCGCCGGCGGCGCCTGGCTGCCGCTTCGGCAGCCTTGCGCTGCGTCCGCTTCGAGCCGCCCCGGCTGGCCTGGCTCACCGCTGCGCTCCTGCTTCCAAAGCCGAACTGGGCGGATCTACGTTGGCGGCAGCACGAAGCTCGCCGGTGCAGCCGGCGTCGCTAAGAGGATTGCCGGCCTCACAGCCGTCCCCGGAGAGACAGGCGGCGCGCCCGATCTTGCGGAGACCCCACCACCCCGTGGCCGCGAGCAGGGCCAGGCTGGCGGAAAGGAACTCGGTCTCATGGACGGCGAAGAAGTGTTGCAGGACGCCGGTCGTGGTGTAGAGGCCGGCACCCGACACCCCGATGAAGGCGAGGAACGTGGCGATGAACGGGGTGCAGCAGAGCATGCTTGTCGCCAAGCTGACCACGAAGGCGAGACCACCAGCTGCACCGTTCGAGGCGCGCGCTGCGGCCATCCGGCGCATCGCGTGCACCTGGACCATGACCACCAGACCCATGGCGAGACCGAGCACGACGCTCCATGCCACGAGGTAGACGTCGAGGTATTGCCAATTCTCGAGCGAGAGTCGCTGAGTGTAGGCAAAGGGAAGGAGCACGCTGTACGCGAACCCCACCACGAGCGCAGCTACCAGAAACACGACTCGATTGGCATGTCCTGCTGCGACATCCTTCGCCACGACAGTCCAGTACATGCCCGCACCGTTGCGCCCATCCCTTCCGGAGGCCGCAAGGTGTCTGGGGTCACCAAGCGGGGTGTGCTGCTTGATGTTCATGAAGCACAACACGACAACGCTGCCACCTCCCGGGTAAACGACTGGGCAGTGAGCTTGATGGCTTCAGCCATGGTGAGATATGGCGTCCAGGCGGTGGCGAGCTGCTCGACCGTCAAGCCGCCCTCCAAGGCGTAGACCGCCGCCAGAATCGCGTCGCCTGCTCCCTCGGCGAGAAGATGGACGCCGAGCACCCGGCCCGACGCGCGCTCCGCGACGATCTTGGCGACCCCTCGGGTGTCTCGGTTGACGATGGCTCGGGGGACCTGGGTGAGCGGGAGCACCCGACACTCGCAGGCGAATCCCTGCGCATTCGCCTCTTCGTCGGTCATCCCAACCGACGCGATGGCAGGCGAGGTGAAGGTCACCTTGGGAAGGGTGCGGTAGTCGACTCGCCGATGGGCCTCGTCGATCGCATTGTCCGCGACAATGCCGCCATGCTTTCCTGCCACGTACACGAACTGCGGGTGACCGGTGACGTCACCTGCAGCAAAGATGCGAGGGTTGGCGGTGCGAAGCTCGTCGTCCACGATGACTTCGCCACGTGAACCGACGGTGACGCCGACGGCGTCGAGGCCGATGTCTGTCGTGTTGGGCCGACGGCCCGTCGCGACGAGCAGCGCCTCGGCTCGAAGCTCTTCGTGGCTCGCGCCAGCGTCGAGGGAGATGACGACGCGCCCGTTCTCTCGAACGACTTTGGCGACCGTCGCTTCGCTGCGTATGTCTATCCCCTCCTCGGAGAAGATGGCGGTGAGCGCCCGGGAGATCTCTGGCTCTTCGACCGGGGCGATTCGTCGCCGGACGACCAGGCTGACCGCAGAGCCGAGGCGTGAGAAGAGCTGGCCCTGTTCCAGTCCGACAAAACCACCGCCGATCACCACTAGCGACGAGGGAACACGGTCCAGCTCCATCGCGGTCGTCGAGGTCAGATAACCTGTCTCGTCGAGGCCCGGGATCGGTGGCGCCCAAGGGGACGAACCGGTCGCGATGACATAGTGCTCCGCCCTGATCCGCTCCCCGTTCACCTCTAGGATCGGCCCAGCGACGAACCGGGCATGGCCCTGGATGATGTCGAATCCGTACAGGCCAGCGAGTTCTTCGTACTTCTCGTGGCGGAGGACGCCGACGATGGCGTCCTTGCCGTCTACGAGTGCTGCCATGTCCACGCCGGCCGCTGTGGTGGCAATGCCGGGGAAGTGCTGGTCGAGCGCCACGTGACGGGCATCGGCTGCAGCCAGGAGTGCCTTGGAGGGGATGCAGCCGACGTTGACGCATGTGCCGCCGACAGTGCCGTGCTCGATCATGACGACCGACGCGTCCCTGCGCCGGGCTTCGATGGCCGTCGCAAACGCTGCGCTCCCGGACCCCACGACGGCGAGGTCGTAGCGTAGCGACTCAGCCATGCTGCTCGGTCTCTTCCTCAGATGCGTCCCCGCAGGCCGCCATGTTCATCTCCTCGTGTCGTGTCTCAGCTGGTCGCCGGCCGCTCCAACGCTCCCGGTGAGCCACCACCTGGATGATAAACCCTCCAGTTAGGGGGAGAGTCAAGGCGTATCATGAAGAGGTGCGCATCGGAGAGGTCTCCAAGCGGTCCGGCGTCCCGGTGAAGACGATCCGCTACTATGAAGAGATCGGAGTCCTTGCGGCGCCGCGTCGCTCGGGGTCTGGGTACCGTGACTACGAGTCCGAGGCGGTCGACCGGCTCGGGTTCATTCGGGCCAGCCAAACGTTCGGCCTGAGCCTTGGCGAGATCAGGGAGATTGCCGCCTACCGGGACCGTGGCGAGGTGCCATGCGCCCACGTCCTCGCTCTACTCAGACGTCATAGCCAAGAGATCGACGAGCGCATCACAAAGCTGCGGCAGGCGCGCTCAGTCCTCGACGGTCTCGTCTCTCGGGCGAGCAAGCTGCGTCCGGAGGACTGCTCGCCGTCGAGTGTCTGCCACCTGATCCCGAAGGGCAACGCCACAGCCAAAAGAGACAACCCGGCCGTAGCACGAGCGGGTCTTACGGAGCCGTATGTGCACCGGAGCCCTGGCGACGAGCGACGAGCGACGAGGATGCCACCACCGAAGGCGACGGCGGTCGAAGGGAGAGGTTTACGGCCATGCCGAGGTGTTCCGAAATGCCCACGAGCTTGAGACGCCGCCAGTGGAGGGGGTTGGTCCCGCGACTGTACTGACTAGCGCGGATTCGATCGCCTCGGGCTGGCGGGCTCGGTCCACGGCGACGACAAGGTCGAGCCTGCGGGTGGCCGGCCTACGGAGCCAGTGCCGAGGCGAACAGGCGGCAACGGGCTCGGGGTCCTCGGTCCCCCGAGGAGCGGACTCAACCCCAGCATGTACAGTATACCTCCCCGCGAGTGAAGCACAGCGCCCGGACGCTGCCACGCTGCAGGAGGTGAGTGGACACCCTGCTCGGAGAGCGCTGCGAGGACCGCGCCGAACCCCGACGGACTCGTCGTCGGGATGGGTGCATCATGGTCAGCACTTCCCGCGAGCACGTGGCTCCATAGTGGTGAAGGACTCATCGACGCCCGAACCGCTCTACAGCGTCCACCGACAGACTAACCGCCGTGATGAAGTCGACTCCGAGTTCATCGGACCTCTGCGGAGCCGCCTTCCAACGCCCGGACCGCCATCGGGACCGCTGTCGTCGCCTCGACCTGCCCGTCGTCATCGCGTATTTCGTTGATCGTTGATCAGGGCAACTGCATAGGGCACGCCCTGTGCAGCCCTATGCAACGCCCCAGCACCTCGAACCTCGACCGCGAAAGCGCAGCCTGTTGGCCGCTCGCGTGGCGCCACCCTGCGTAGGGCTGCATAGGGCAGGGCTGAGTAGGTCCCGAGAAAAAGCCCCGAGATATCGGGATTCGCGCGCTCGGGCCAACGCGAAACCGCTGGTCAGCGGCCTGTGCCTACGCACGAGATGCGCCGATCAGCGATGACGTAGTGGCGGGGGCAGGATTTGAACCTGCGACC
>JAJZJY010000528.1 GCA_021809885.1 Actinomycetes bacterium | reverse complement strand
GACCTGCGGCGGGAACCTCTCACGGGTGGCGAACCGACCGACGAGCTCATCTCCCGCTCCGGCGGTGACTGCGCGTTCGTCCCGACCGACGTCTCCCGGCGCGACGCCTGCGACCGGGCGGTCGCCACCGCCGTCGCGCGCTCCGGCTCCCTCGACGTGGTCGTCAACAACGCTGCCATCGCCAGCGCCCACTCCAAGCCGCTCGCCGAGACCGGGGACGAGGACTGGGATGCCATCTTCGCCGTCAACCTCCGCGGCCCGTTCCTCCTCTGCCGGGCCGCCATCCGCCAGATGCTGGGACAGCCCCGCCGCGGCAACGCTCGGGGTCGCATCGTCAACGTCACCTCCCAGCACGGCATGGTCGGCGCCCCCGGCCACGCCGCCTACGCCGTAAGCAAGGGCGGGTTGGTGCAGCTCACCAGGCAGGTGGCCGTGGAGTACGCCCGTGACGGGATCATCTGCAATGCCGTCGCCCCCGGCAAGGTCGTCACCGGGGCCGCCGGCGACCTGAGCGAGGACGAGGCGGAGCTGGCGTACGTGCGGGGGCGGACGCCATTCGCCCGCTTGGGTGAGCCCGGGGACGTCGCGGCCGCCGTGGCTTTCCTGGCCTCCGACGAGGCAACGTACATCAGCGGGATCAACCTGCTCGTCGACGGCGGGTGGATGGCGTACTGACCGGGGCGCCCGGCCCGGGCGCGTATCCCCCCGGGGCGGTCTCCGGGGGCCCCTCCCCGGGCGGATGCGCCGCAGGATCGTCGCCGCCAGCCGCAAGGCTGCTCGCCTGCCTCGGGCGCATCGGCGCCACGGCGAGGGATGAGCCTGCCCAACCGCGCGCAGCGGGGGGAACTGCGTGCACGGGCGACGATATATGGGCCCCGGTGCGCGCGATCGGCTCGGGTGCGCGCGGTTGACAGCCGCCGGCACGGCATTACGAGGGAACGCGGCTTTCGGGCGCCGGCTACACGTGTCGGGGGGCGGTGAGCGGCTGCGCTTTCGGCGCCTGCCTGTGGCAGGCTCGGGCTCAGGACGAGAGGAGGGCCGATGGCCTACCAGGACCGTTCGATCGGGGTCGGCGACGACACCCTGACCATCCGGGGCTACTACTTCCCGGGGACGACCAAGCGGGTCTCGCTGCGGGCGATTCGCTCCGTGAGACGGGTGCGGATGAGCGCTCTTCGGGGAAGGGGGCGGATCTGGGGCACGGCCAACCCCGGCTACTGGGCCAACTTCGACGCCCGCCGCCCGGGCAAGACCACCGCCTTCCTCGTCGACGCCGGCAAGGCCGTCAAGCCGTTCGTGACGCCCGACGACCCTGACGCCTTTGCAGCTGCCCTCCGCGAGCGCGGCGTGACGGTGACCGACGAGGGTACAACCGGCCCCCGGCTCTAGGCTTACGGTTACCAGATCACCTCTTATAGTTGACAGCCTCTGTGTGCAACAGTAATCTCGGCGCAGGAGGAGCCATGCCGGGCAGCGAGCACGACATCCGAGCGGCCGGGTTGCGGGTCACAGCGCAGCGCGTCGCCGTCCTCGACGTGCTGCGCTCCGAGCGGAACCACCACCGGGCGGACGAGGTCTCGACCCTCGTCGGCCAACGACTCGGCGTCGTCTCCGGGAAGGCGGTCTACGACGCGCTCAACGCCCTCGTCGACGCCGGCCTGGCGCGCCGCATCGCCCCCTCCGGTGGTGCCGCCTTGTTCGAGGCTCGCTCGGGCGACAACCACCACCACCTCGTCTGCCGCGTCTGCGGCGCCACCGTGGACGTCGACTGCGTCGTCGGCGCAGCGCCTTGCCTCCAGGCCTCCGACGACAAGGGCTACGCCCTCGACGAGGCCGAGGTCACCTTCTGGGGCGTCTGCCCCGACTGCCGAACCAATCCAAGCGAGAACTAGGAGCACGGAGTGTCCGATAGCGAGAACCCCCGCATCCCCAGCCCCACCCCGGCGGGACACAGGCCGCGGTCCAACCAGGACTGGTGGCCCGACCGCCTCGACCTGTCGGTCCTGCACCAGAACGAGCGCCGACCTCACCCGTTGGGGGACGACTTCGACTACGCCGAGGAGCTCGCCACCTTGGACCTGGCGGAGGTGAGGAAGGACATCCTCCATGTCCTCACCGACTCGCAGGGGTGGTGGCCGGCTGACTACGGCAACTACGGGCCGTTCATGGTCCGCATGGCCTGGCACCTCGCCGGCACCTACCGCGTCGGCGACGGCCGCGGCGGCGCCGGCCAGGGAGCCCAGCGCCTCGCCCCCCTCAACAGCTGGCCCGACAACGCCAGCCTCGACAAGGCTCGTCGGCTGCTGTGGCCGGTCAAGAAGAAGTACGGCCGGAAGCTGTCGTGGGGCGACCTCATGATCTTCACCGGCAACGTCGCGCTGGAGTCGATGGGGCTGAGGACGTTCGGGTTCGGCGGGGGCCGGGAGGACGTCTACGAGGCCGAGGAGATCTTCTGGGGGTCGGAGAACACCTGGCTCGGCGACGAGCGCTACAGCGGCGAGCGACAGCTGGCCGACCCTCTCGGAGCGGTCCAGATGGGCCTCATCTACGTCAACCCCGAGGGGCCCAACGGCAACCCCGACCCCATCGCGGCGGCCGTGGACGTCAGGGAGACATTCGGGCGCATGGCGATGGACGACTACGAGACCGCAGCGCTCATCATCGGCGGGCACACCTTCGGCAAGTGCCATGGTGCCGTGGGCGCCGAGTACATCGGCCCTGAGCCGGAGGGCGCTCCGATCGAGCAGCAGGACCTCGGGTGGAAGAACTCGTTCGGGACGGGTGTGGGTGAGCACGCGATGACCAGCGGGCTCGAGGGCGCCTGGACCAACGAGCCGACCAAGTGGGACAACGGCTACCTGCACAACCTGTTCGACCACGACTGGGAGCTGACGAGGAGCCCGGCGGGCGCCCAGCAGTGGGCGCCGACCAACCCAGGAGCCCAGGGCACGGTGCCTGATGCCCACGACCCCGACAAGCGGCACGCCCCGATGATGCTGACGACCGACATGTCCATGCGGATGGACCCGGTGTACGAGCCGATCGCCAAGCAGTTCATGCAGCACCCCGACGAGCTGGCCGATGCCTTCGCTCGGGCATGGTTCAAGCTCACTCACCGAGACATGGGACCGGTCTCCCGTTACCTCGGACCGCTCGTGCCCTCCGAGCAGCTGATCTGGCAGGACCCGGTCCCCGCCGTCGACCACGACCTGATCGACGAGGGCGACGTGGCCACCCTAGGCGCCAAGATCCTCGACTCGGGGCTGTCCATCCCACGGCTGGTGGCCACGGCGTGGTCGTCGGCGTCGAGCTTCCGCCAGACCGACAAGCGGGGCGGCGCCAACGGCGCCCGCATCCGCCTCGCTCCCCAGAAGCACTGGGGGGCCAACGAGCCGTCCGAACTGGCCAAGGCCCTCGAGGCCCTGGAGCGGGTACAGCAGGACTTCAACGCCTCCCCTCCGAGCAGCAAGCGGGTCTCGCTGGCCGACGTCATCGTGCTCGGAGGCTGCGCCGCGGTGCAGGCGGCGGCCAGGGCGGCCGGCTTCGACGTCACCGTGCCCTTCTCCCCGGGGCGGACCGACGCCACGGAGGAGATGACCGACGCCGAGTCGTTCGGCGTCCTGGAGCCGCAGGCCGACGGGTTCCGCAACTACTCCCGGCCCGGCGAGAAGCGACCGCTCGAGCACCTGCTCCTCGACCGCGCCCACATGCTGACGCTGACCGCCCCGGAGATGACGGTCCTCGTCGGCGGCCTGCGTGCCCTCGGGGCCACCCACGGGGGGAGCCGCCTGGGTGTCCTGACGGACCAGACGGAGGTGCTGACCAACGACTTCTTCGTGAACCTCCTCGACATGTCAACCGAGTGGAAGGTCTCCCCCACCGGGGAGAACGTCTACGATGGCATCGACCGGGCCAGCGGCCAGCACAGGTTCGAGGCGACGGCCTGCGACCTGATCTTCGGGGCCCACTCCGAGCTGCGGGCCTACGCCGAGGTCTACGCACACGACGACGCCGAGGAGAAGTTCGTCCTCGACTTCGTGAAGGCGTGGGACAAGGTCATGAACCTGGATCGCTTCGACCTGCGCTGATCCCGAGGAAGTGAGGTTGTGGGGGCCGGCCCGCCGTAGCGGCCGGCCCCTCCCGCGCCCGGCCCCTCCCGCGCCCGGCCCCTCCCGCGCCCGGCCCCTCCCGCGCCCGGC
>JAJZJY010000527.1 GCA_021809885.1 Actinomycetes bacterium | reverse complement strand
GATGGGTGCCGTCGCCGAGGCTAGGACCCCCTGGTGCCGCTTTCTGTCCCAAAGAGCCAGACTTGGCGTCATGGGCAACACCAGCTCGCGGACGCTACCCGGTGGACGCCCAGGGCGACATCGACGGCGGCTACCAGTCGACTCCCGGCGCCACCCTGGCGCCCCTGGTCGTCGACGACGAGGAGGCCGTGGCACCGGTGCTCGGTCTGCTCGCCGCTGCGCAGAGTCCGGTGGCGGGAACGGCCGAGGCATCGGTGCGCGCCCTGGACAAGGTCATCCAGGTGATGCCCGAGCGGCTACGTCGGCGAGTCGACGCTCTGAGGGCCACGACCGAGCTGGCCACGTGGGGTCCGCCGGCGGCGAGCGTCGACGCGGACACGCTCATCGCCGTCGCCCAGGCTTGCCGCGACAGCCAACGTCTCGACTTCGACTACGCCGCCGCAGACCAAGTGTGCAGCCAACGGTGTGTCGAACCGCACCGGCTGGTCTCCCTCGGCTGGAACTGGTACCTCGTCGCCCACGACCTCACCCGCCACGACTGGCGCAGCTTCCGCCTCAACTCGGCTGGCCGCTCCTCGAACGATCGGGACGCGCTTCGGACCCCGAGACCTGCCAGCCGACGACGCCGCCTTCGTGCGCGCCGGAATCACCCAGGTCCCGCGGCCGGTCCTCGTGGACGCCGTGATCGCTGCGCCCCTCGACGAGGGTACGCAGCCGCGTCGGCCGATGGGCCAACATCGACGAGTGCGCCGACGGCGCCTGCAGGCTTCAGTTCAGCACCGAGTCGCTGGACTGGTCGACCCTCACCCTCGGGGCGACCGGCGCAGACTTCGCCCTCCAAGTGCCACCCGAGCTCGTCGAGCACCTACGCAGCTGGGCGGACCGTTTCACCCGCGCCACCAAAATCCGGAACACTCGTCCCAAGCATCCCGCAACGGAAGGCCTGGGTGGTTCCGCTGACCGGCCAGCCGTTTCGCCGCTGTCGTAGCCTGCGGGTGTGTTCGAGCGTTTCAGCGGCCGCTCCCGGGCGGTGCTCTGTACGCCCAGGAGGAGGCCCGGCTGCTGGGACATGGCTTCAACGGCACCGAGCACCTACTGCTGGGTCTGTGATGTGAAGACGCCGGGGTGCCGCCGGGGTGCTCGCCTCGCTCGGGGTGTCTGTCGACGCGGCGTGCGAAGCAGTCCGCCGGATGGTGGGAAAGACCGACTTCTCGCTGCAAGGGTGGCCCCTTTCACGCCGCGAGCGAAGAAGGTCCTCGAGCTGTCGCTGCGAGAGGCCCTCGACCTCGGCGGTGCTGAGATGGGCAGCGCCCACATCTTGTTGGCCTGGTTCGCGAGGAAGAGGGGTTCGGCGCCCGCGTGCTCGCCGAGCTGGGGGCGCACGCCGACCGGGTACGCGCCGAAGCGCTGAAGGCGTTGGCCGATCGGTCACCGAGACGAGCATCGGAGCACGGGACTCGCCGTGCACGGCCCTGAGCCGGCTCGGCGGGAGACTGACGGTGGTGGCCGGTGGTGGACCGACCTGGCGCCTCGGCTCAACCGGACTTTCGGGCGCGTAGGGAGTAGGTGAGGGGGTAGCGGGGCGAACCGGGCTTGATCCGGTAGAGCCCATCAGGCCCGCGCTCCAGCCATGGGAGCGGCACGTTGGTGACCTCCTGCTCACCGAGGAGCTCAAGGTGCAGGCCGGCCCCGAGGACGGCGGTCACCACTTCGCTCAGGGCCCAGTTCCGCTCGTAGGCGGTGGTGTTGACCATCTCGGCCTCCGGGGCGGCGTATGTCCCGGTCCGGTCCGGGTCTTCCCAGGCGCGGAAGGGAGCTGCGATGGTGTCCTCGACGATGGTCTTGCCGTCGCCGTCCAGCCCGTTGACGGTGGGGTGAACCTCCACGAGATAAAGGACGCCGCCTGGCCGGAGGAGATCGGCCACGAGACCGGCCCAGCGAGCAAGGTCGGGTAACCAGGTCAGGGCTCCGATCCCGGTGTAGACGATGTCAAAGGTGCGTCCCCCGAGCGCCGTCGGCGCGTCGTAGACGTCGGCACAGACAAAATCGGCTTCCAGGCCAGAGTCGACGGCGAGGTGCCGGGCCGTCTCGATCGCCGGATCGGAGAAGTCGAGGCCGGTGACGCGAGCCCCGCGGCGGGCCCAGGACAGCGTATCGGTCCCGATGTGGCACTGGAGGTGGCAGAGGGTCAGCCCGTCGACCGGGCCCAACTCGCCAGGCTCGAACGGTCGGATGTCGTCCCTGCCGGCCAGGAAACCCTTCAGGTCGTAGAAGTCCCCTGTTGCATGGAGCGGAGCGGCCTCGTCCCACCAGGCGCGGTTGGCCTGCTGCCAGTCCTCGATCATCTAGGCAACGCTACTTGTGCTCGCCCGGCGCACTCAGGGCAGGTCCGCGATCTCCCAGAAGCCGAACCCGTTGCGGCGACGACGGCGGCCATGCGCCGGGCTCGCTGGTGATGACCGCAAGCGGATCCTCCAGCGGGCCGCCTTCAAGTCTGGTGGCGTCCGAGCCGGGGAGGGCTACTCCGGCATGGCCGGGCGTGGATCTCCACGAGCGGCCGCCTCCTGGGCGGCCCGCTGCCCTTGGCGCTGGGCAGACTTGCCGTAGGCGATGTTCCAGGTCACCGCTACGGCGGCGAAGGCGAGGGGCAGCAGGTTGGAGGTGGTCTTGGCGACGCCTGCCGAGGCGGTCTCGATGATGGCCACCTGCACGACCGCCTCGACGAGGAAGGCGAGGCCCCAGACGATGGTGATCACCCGGAAGGTGTGGCGGAAGCCGGGGTAGCGCCACAGATCGGCGAAGTCGCGTCCCTTGGGGGTGTCGGCCCCAATGCCTTCGAGGGCGAAGCGGAAGATCAGGGGCCGAGCCGACCACAACGAGGCGAGGCACACCACGCCGAACACGGCGGTGGGGATGACACCGTCGAGCAGTACCAGGTGGGCGCTGCCGCTGGCGGCCCCGGCGATGGTGCCGACGACGATCCCGATGAGCACCACCGCTCCCACCGCGTCGAGTTGCCGGCTCCGGGCGACGCCGATGGCGATCCCGACCGTAGGCAGGACGCCGCTTGCGATCAAGGCAGTCACCGTGGACAGCCCGGCGGAGCGCATCAGGTAGTAGGCGGCGAGAGGGCCGGCGATGTCGAAGACCGCGATGGGCGCCAGGGATGCCATGCGGCTCCGTCCTGCCGGGGCGGCTTGGCGGCCGCCGGTGCCGGTGAGGGCGGGACGGTCGCTGGGGTGCTGGCTCATGCCCGGACCTCGATCACCGATCGGGCCGGCAGGCTGGCCGATCGCTGCGGCCACTGGCCTTCCTCGGCCAGGGCGACGATCCGGCGGGCCAGCAGGGTGGAGGTGTCGGCCTTCACGCTGCGCTCGAAGGCTCGATCCCGGTCCTGCCATGGCTGTGCTCCTTCCAAGAGCCGGCGGTCCTGTTTGAACACGAGCGGTTCGTGGGCGCTCCAGGCCACCCGCCGGCGGGCCGGCAGATAGGCGGAACGCATCCAGTCGAGGCGGCAACTCGCCGGCCCGGTGGGCACGAAGTGCATCACGACGACCAGGCCTCTGGGTCCCCCGAGCTTGACGATGACCCGGTTGGGAAGGCTGAAGGTGAGTGCCACCGCTGCTTGGGCCGGCGTTGGGTCGTCGGGTGAGGCCGTCGGCGGGGTGAACACGACCAGCCCGTCGGGGTCGGTCCGCAGCTCATAGGCCTGTTCTCGCAGACCCCGGAGCTTCGCCGCATACCACTGTGGGTGGGTCCAGGGATGAGCGAACGCGGCGTGGCACCAGTCCAGGTTGTTCTCGATGCCCGAGACGTAGCTGCAGGCCATGGGCACCGAGCCCTGCTTCCAGGACCGCTCGGCAAGTCCAGGGATCGCCGGGGGTGGGCCAGTGGGGTGCTCCTCGACACCCGGTGCCCACACCCACACCCAGCCGTCGGCCTCCACCACGTCGAAGCGGGGCACGTCTGCACCTCTCGGGCAGGGGGCACCGGGACGAAGCGAGGGGACGTCCAAGCAGGCGCCGTCAGGGCCGTAGCGCCAGCCGTGGTGGCGGCAGGTGATCGAGCGTCCCCCGGCGCCGTCGGGGACGACCGTTCCCTTGGAGAGGGGGACGCCACGATGCGAGCAGCGGTCGAGCAGCACGTGCGCCCGGCCGTCGCCGTCCCTCAGCGCCACGAGGTCGAGGTCGCCGACGCGGGTGGC
>JAJZJY010000526.1 GCA_021809885.1 Actinomycetes bacterium | reverse complement strand
TCCCGGGAGCAGTCGGCGCACAGGGCGAAGCCGGCCATCGTCGTGTTGGGGCGGTCGTAGGGCAGGCGGACCGTGATCGTGAAGCGCGGGCCGCAGTCGGTGCAGTTCACGAACGGGTACCGGTACCGCCGGTCGGCGGGGTCCCACATCTCAGCGAGGCAGGCGTCGCAGGCGGCGACGTCGGGGGACACGTAGGTCCGGGGCCGCCCGACGACCCGGCTGGCGGCGATCACGAAGCCGGCTCGGCCCGCCGCCGGCAGGTCGGCGCCCGCCACCCCACGGATGTGGGCGAGGGGTGGGGCGTCCGCCACGAGCCGCGAAGCGAAGCGGTCCAGGGCGTCGGCCGGTCCCTCCACCTCGACGAACACGCCGTCGGTGTCGTTGCCGACCTCGCCGGCGAGGCCGAGCTCGCCGGCCAGGCGGGCGACGAACGGCCGGAACCCGACGCCCTGCACGACCCCGCTCACCCGCAGGCGCCGGGCGGAGACGGCCGCCGTGGTCACCGCACGCGGAGGGCCACGGCCGCCTCGCGGTGCATGCGCCCGAAGTTGTAGTAGGCAGCGCAGGCCCCCTCGGAGGAGACCATGCACGTGCCTATGGGGGTCTCGGGCGTGCAGGCCGTGCCGAACACCTTGCACTCCCACGGCTTGATCACGCCCTTCAGGACCTCGCCGCACTGGCAGGCCTTGGGGTCGGCGACGCGGAGGCCGGGGATGGAGAAGCGCCGTTCGGCGTCGAGGCCGGCGAAGCGGGAGCGCAGCCGGAGGGCGCTCTGGGAGATGAACCCGAGGCCCCGCCACTCGAAGTGCGGTCGCAGCTCGAACACGAGGGCGAGCACCTGCAGCGCCCGGGGGTTGCCGTCCTCGCGCACCACCCGGGCGTACTGGTTCTCGACCTGGCATCGGCCCTCCCGGATCTGGGCGAGCAGCATGTAGATCGCCTGCAGGATGTCGAGCGGCTCGAAGCCGGCTGTCACGAGCGGCTTGCCGTAGCGCTCGGGGACGAAGCGGTAGGGGCGCTGGCCGACCACCGTCGACACGTGGCCCGGCCCGAGGAAGCCGTCGAGGCGGAGGTCGGGGGACTCGAGGATCGCCTTGATCGGCGGGACGATCGTCACGTGGTTGGAGAACACGCTGAAGTTGCTGATCCCCCGGGCCTCGGCCGACAGGACGGTGAGCGCCGTCGACGGCGCCGTCGTCTCGAAGCCGACGGCGAAGAACACGACCTGGCGGTCGGGGTGCTCGACGGCGATGCGCAGCGCGTCGAGCGGCGAGTACACGAAGCGGACGTCGGCGCCGTCGGCCTTGGCCGCAAGCAGGTTGCCCCGGCTCCCCGGGACGCGCATCATGTCCCCGAATGACGTGAAGATCACCCCGGGCTCCGACGCCACCGCGATGGCGTCGTCGACGCGGCCCATGGGGATCACGCACACCGGGCAGCCGGGGCCGTGCACGAGCTCGACGTTCTCGGGCAGGACGTGCTCGATCCCATGCCGGTAGATGGTGTGGGTGTGGCCGCCGCAGACCTCCATGAACTTGAAGGCGTCGCCGCCCGCCAGATCGGTGATGCGGCCGATCAGGGCGCGCGCCGCCGCCGGGTCGCGGTACTCGTCGACGAACCGCACGGCGGCGCTCAGCTCCCCGCTCTGGCGATGCGTGACGCCCAGAACGCCTCCAGCTCGTCACCGTAGGCACGGCCCATGAGCTGGAGGGAGGCCAGGGCCAGCTCTGCCTCCTCCTCGTCGATCTTCGCCAGGGCGAAGCCGACGTGGATCAGCACCCAGTCCCCGGCGCCGAGCGCCTCGTCCTCGAGCAGCCCGACGTTGACGACCCGGGTCACCCCGGACACCTCCACGCGCGCCAGCTGGTCGTTGCCGTCGACCATCTCGACGAGCTGACCGGGGATCCCGAGGCACATGACGACTCCTCAGCGGTAGGTGATGGACTCGAGGACGAGCTCGTCGCCGCCGGCCGCCTCGACGTCGCCCGACGAGCACGACGGGCAGGCCGGCGGCACGTCGTCGGCCTCCCAGGTCGCCCCGCAGGCCCCGCAGAGGGCCCGCACCGGGAGCAGTACGAGGTCGGCAGTGGCGTCCGCCGCGACGGTGCCCATGGCGGCCACGGTGAACGACTGGTCCCACGCCTCGGGGTGGACGTGGTGCAGGCGCCCCACCCGGACCCGGACCGAGGCGACCGGCCGATCGCCGGCGCGGCGTTGGACGGCGTCGACGACCGAGGCGCACAGGCCGAACTCGTGCACCTAGGCCTCCGCCACGGCGACGATGTCGACGGCGACGTCGACCTCCGGCTCGACCCGCAGCACGAGGACGCGGGGCGGCTCCATCCCCCACTCCCGGACGTCGAAGCGCGACCGGCCGGAGAGCGAAAGGGTGCGATCGTCCACGGCCCGGATCGTCATCTCGTCTGTGTGCGGGCGGGCCACCCCCCGGAACGTCACCGTGCCGCTCACCCGGTAGCGGCCGTCGTCGCCGGCCGGCTCGATCGCGTCGAGAGCCCCGGAGATCGTCGGGTACCGCCGGGCGTCGATGCGCCGCTGCAACTCCCGGTCCTCGAGGCGGTTGCCGGAGCGGAGCCGGCTGACGGGCAGCGACAGGGTGCCGGCCGCGCCAGCTACCGGGTCGACGGCCCCGCCGGCGCCGAGGTCGAGCTCCACGTGGCCCTCGAGCCCGGCGGTCTCGGAATGGATCGGGTGAACGTTGGAGCGGGCGTCGATCGTGACCGTCGAACGCTCCGGGACGATCCGGTACCGGGTCAAGCGGTCACATCTCCCGGATCTTCAGGTACCGCACCACGTCCGGGATGGACCGCAGCGTCAGGAACGCCAGCGCGGCGACCAGCAGGGCGAAGCCGATTCGGACGATCATGGGAGTGCCTCCTCGTGGGCTCGAAGGATCTCGGCGGCGAGCTCGACGGCAAGGGCGGCGGCCGGCTCGACGGCGGCGGCAACGACCGGCGACAGGCCGAGGCCGGGCCCGAGGGACGCCGGCTGGCAGCCGACGACGAGGACCCGCTCGAGGGAGCCGCCGAGCCGGGCCAGCGTGGTGAGGACCAGGTCCGGGGTCATGCGATGGGCGTCGACGGGCGGGGCGTCGGCGCCGGGGGGCTCCGGTTCGATCACGCACACCGTCCCGGCCGGCTCGCCCATGGGCACGGCGTCGACGAGGACGAGCCCGTCGCAGCCGTCGAGCAACTCGTAGGCGAGATGCACGCCCCGGATGCCGTAGTCGCCGGCCCGGACGCCGGGCGGGAGGGTGCGCCTGGCGAGGGCTGCTGCCACGGAGACGCCGAAGCCGTCGTCGCCGGCGAAGACGTTGCCGATGCCGGCGAGGAGCACGCTCACGGCCGCGGCTCCAGCTCGTCGGGCTGGAAGTAGAGGTAGCGGCCCTGCCAGGCCAGCTCAGCGGTGGCGGGGTCGGCGTCGAGGCTGACAGCGACGTGCTCGCCGCCGTCGAGGTCGCGGAAGACGCCGGCGACAGTGGCGTCCATGCCAGCCAGGAACAGGTCGTGGGCGTCGGCACGCCGCGCCGGGCGCAGCCGGACTGGGGACCCGGCGCGCACCTCGACGCCGGCGACGACGACGGAGTCGGCCCACGGGTCGGCGCGGGCGGGGCTGCGCAGCGCGCCGTGCAGGCGCTCCCATGCCTCGGGGGTGAGGTTGTCGCAGCGGTCGACGATGGCGGCGGCGCGGGCGTCGGTGGCGCGGGCCTCGGCCTTCTCCTCGTCGGTGAGGGTGAGCACGCGCAGGGCGAGGATCTCGTCGATCTCGGTGGCGTCGAAGAGGTCGCCCGGGCTCTCGGGGGCGACCTGGGGATGGTCGGCCAGGATGATCGGAGCGGCGAGCACGAGATCGTCGGCCTCCCCCACGAGGACGGGCCAGCAACCGTCGCTCCGGCAGTCGTCGGTGTCGAGCACGGAGCAAAAGGCGCCGCCCTCGACCGCCAGCATCACATGGGCGCCGACGAGCGAGACGGCCAGGACCTCCTCCCGCCTCGCCGCTCCCGCCGGACATCCCGTCACGTTGGCCAGTGTCACCCGCACCCGGCCGCCCGGCTCCACTCTGGCCTCGAGGCTTCCCCGCACCGCCTCCCGGGTGCGGACGACGCCGTCGGCATTGTCGGTGTGCGCCGGCAGGGCGAAGCGGCGTTGACGACGGGAGCCGCGTGCGGGGTCGATGCCCTCCACGACCAGGTCGACTGCC
>JAJZJY010000525.1 GCA_021809885.1 Actinomycetes bacterium | reverse complement strand
CGAGTACGACATACGTCTCCCGGTCGAGGTCGAGGTCCATCTCCGGCGTTCCGAGGAGCTACGGGCGGCCGCGGCGAAGGCACAGGCGGAGGCCGCTGCCGAGGTTCGCAGCGCTGCAAGGCAGTTGCACGAGCAGGGCGTGGCACTGCGCGACGTCGGCAAGGTCCTTGGCGTGTCGCACCAGAGAGCTCACCAACTCGTGAACTGAAGAACGACCGGGACCCCGACGCGACCTCCGGGACCGGCCGTTTACGTGACACTGTGGCGTCACACCGGTGTGACCTTCAGGGGTAAGTGGCGTGGTTCTGACAGCGCTATGTGGCACTACCACGGCCCAGCCGACGATCGCTCAGCGCCGGTAGACCTCACGTCGGTGGCCGACCTGGACGACGGTTACCGCTCGGCTGGGGTCATCGACTTCGTAGATGACCCGGTGATCACCCACACGAACCCGCACTCCGGCCATCCCGGCCAGGGACCGGGCACCCGCAGGCCCGCAGCGGGATGGTGTGTCGGGACGGCCAGGGTCTCACATCTCCCAGCGAACTTCTCCGTCGACGAGTTTCGTGGTAGCGGTGAGCCCGACCGCCCGGGTGACGGCTATGGAAGCCTCGTGTTGAGGATGGATGTGGGCGACGACGCGGTCGACGCCGCAGTCGAGCAACCAGCCATCATGACCTGGGCGGCCTCGCGGGCGCACCCCGGTGGCCGCCGGCAAACGAGCTCGGCCAGTGCTCGGCGCTCCCGCGCCACTCCAGGAATCGCGTCGCCGACATGATTGGGATGCCGTCGTGCGCTCCCAGGGTCAGTAGCCCGGTATCGGCGGTGACGACCGCGTCAGTTCGTGCCTCGACCGCCGCCTCTAGGACTCGATTGTCCGGCTCGTCGGCTACCACGGCGAGCGCGAACCCCGGCTCTACCATCTCTGCCACCGCGCGTATGCACCCAGCGATCACACCTGGCGCGCAGCCGCGATCGCCTCGTCGATCACCCCGGTATCCAGGCCGGCAGCGCTAGCAGCAACCTGTTCAACCAGCCTGCCCAGCGACGAGCCGGCATCCTCGACTCCGACGAACCTCTCCACACGAACCTCCCGGTCAACCGTAAGGTTACTCGGTGGGTTCGCCGGACCCGAAGTCGGCCTCTGGGTGCGCTCTACGCCTTGTTTGCCGGGGTGGGCCGTCGGTCGGGCTCCAAGCTAGGAGGCAGGCCGAGGGCGCTCAACTCGACCGACTCTCCGCCGACAGACGACCCTGGTTGGCCTGTCGCGTACGTCAAGAGCTAACCATGATGGGCGCAAGCGCCGGGAAGCCGATCCCCAATCGGAACGGCCGGAACGGCCCGTCGGCGACGGCCAGCCCGGCTCCTTATGGGCCCGGGTGTACGAGATGGGTTGACGCATGGCCCGTTCCCAGCGTGTCGTCGCACAAAGCCGGGAAGGTTCGGCTCGCAAGGGACGTCACAATAGGGTGATGCGAGACTCGAGCGACCGTGGCCGTCGGCGGCATACGGCGAGCGCGCTGGTTGTCGGTGGGTTGATCGCCGCGTCTGTTCTCGCCGCGTGCGGCGGCGCAGGAGGCTCGGTGGTGTCAACCGGTACCTCGCCCTCACCCGGAACAGCGCTGCGATCTAGTACGACCAGCAGCGTGGTGCCCTGGTCGCCTATCGCGGCGGGAGCGCCTACGACGACCATGGTACCCACGACCACCACGCTGGCCCCGGCCCCCCCATGCACCGCGAGCGACCTTCGAGCCAAATCGGGCGAGGGAGGCGCCGCGGCGGGCAACCTCGCCAACCCGATCGTGCTCAGTAACGTCAGTCGCTCGACATGTCGCCTCGCCGGCTACCCCGACCTGGTCGGGATCAGAAAGAGCGGCGCGCTGCACGCCCTCGCCGCCACGCACCTAAGCATGTTCGGGCCGCTCGACCCGGCCAACCTGTCTCCCGGCCAGTCTGGTCGGCTGGTAATCGGCACCGAGGACGGGTGCCAGGCGCTGAACGCGCCGGCGGCGGTCGCTGCGGCCAACTCCGTCGGCCACCGCTTTGACGGAGTCGAGGTTGTCCTGCCTGACAGGCGCGGGATCCTTCGGGTCGATCACGTCGTGTTCAACACCGCCTGCGGGGTTTCAGAAACTGGGCTCGGAGTCGCGCCTTCGCCCGCGCCGGCGCCTCCCGCCGGGTCGCTGGCGACGCTCACCGCTACCGCTCACATCCAGAAGCAGATCCGCTCCGGACACCTGCTGGAATACACCGTCACCTTGACCAATCCGACTCGAACCTCCGTCGAGTTGCACCCCTGCCCCAGCTACGAGGAGGCCCTCTACCTCTATACTCAAGGAGGCAAGGGAGACCACGTGACCCGCTCCTACACCCTCGACTGCGCCACGGTCCCCGCATTGGGGGCCGGCGTCAGCGCCACCTTTGCCATGAAGATCGAGGTCCCCCAAGTCGCTGTGCGCACGGCCGCCAAGTTCATATGGACGATTGACGCGTTCACCGGGCCGGCAGCCGGCGAAGGCTTGGTTGTACTACCTGGCTGAGTCAACTTCGGCTGTTTCTCGATGCTCGATGGTTGAGGAAGAGGCTCGAACCAGGTAGTGAGTCGCCAGAGTGGCGGGTACCCTCGACGTGGTGGGTAGCGAGCGGCTGGAGGAGCTGCGCCGGGTGCTCGTCCGTGGGCCGATGCCGGTCACCGTGGTGATCGCCGGCGCCGACCCGACCTGGCCGGCGCAGTACGAGGCCTACGCCGCCGCCTTGCAGTCGCTCCTCGGCGAACGGCTGCTGCTGGTCGAGCACATCGGATCGACCTCCGTGCCGGGCCTTGCTGCCAAGCCGGTCATCGACATCGCCGCCGGCATCGAAGACCCCGACGACGAGTCCGCCTACCTCCCCGACCTCGTCACCGCCGGCTGGGAGCTATGGGTCCGGGAGCCCGGCCACCGCTGCCTGCGCGCCGAGCCTGCCGTCCAGCGCTCTGACAAGGAGCCAACGCTGCCCGCCAACTTGCACTGTTACCGGTCAAGCAGCCCTGAGATCGGTCGGTACCTGCTCTTACGAGACCGGCTGCGAGCCGATCCGGCCGCCCGCGCCCGATACGCCGACCTGAAGCGGTCGCTCGCCACCCGGCTGTGGGCAGACACGAACCTCTATGCCGATGCTAAAGGCCCCCTGATCCGCGAGCTCCTCGGAGAACCCCCAGAGGGCTGAATCCTCCGCATCCGCCCAGTCGCGACCCCCGGCCCGGGCACCTACACCCCTGTCCCAACCTCTCAGAGCCCACTGATGTGACCTTCGGCGGTAAGTGGCGTGATTCCGACAGCGCTATGTGGCGCGACCACGTCCCAGTTGACGATCCATCAGCGGGCAGGCGCCCGGCAACTCGTGTCGAGGACCCGCTGTGGATCATCCCGACCTTTCGACCGTGCCGAGCTTCGCGGCATGCCAGACTGATCGAGTGACGACGGAGGGCAGGCGACCGGCCATCGTTGTTGAGGGGTTGACGAAGCGCTACGGCCAGAACACGGCAGTGGACGACATCAGCTTCCATGTCGATACCGGGGAGGTGTTCGCCCTTCTCGGCCCCAACGGCGCGGGCAAGACCTCCACGATCGAGATGCTCGAGGGCTTCCGCTCCCGCGACGCCGGCAAGGTGAGCGTTCTCGGCATGGACCCTTCGGACAGGGCGTGCCAGCGGACCCTCCGGGAGCGTCTCGGCGTCGTGCTCCAAGACCTGGCGGTCGAGCCCTTCCTCAGCGTCGAAGAGGTCCTCTCCCGGAGCGCCTCCTACTTCCCGGACCCTCGCAACGTCGGTGAGGTCATCCGTTCGATCGGCTTGGAGGAGAAGGCCACCGCCCGCGTGAAGAGCTTGTCTGGTGGACAGCAGCGCAGGCTCGACCTCGGGCTCGGGATCGTTGGCAACCCGGAGCTGCTCTTCCTCGACGAGCCGACGACGGGCTTCGACCCGTCGGCCCGGCGGGGTGCGTGGGACGTCGTCCGGAACCTGGCGAGCCACGGGACCACCGTCATCCTCACCACGCACTACATGGACGAGGCAGAGGCGTTGGCCGACCGTTTGGCCATCATCTCTGGCGGCCGGATCGTGGCGACGGGCACGGTTGACTCGATCGGTGGCCGGGAACGAAGCAGGGCGACCATCCGCTTCCGCCTACCCAGAGGTCTCACGATCGCCGATCTGCCCAGCGGCCTGCCGCAGGCAGA
>JAJZJY010000524.1 GCA_021809885.1 Actinomycetes bacterium | reverse complement strand
ACCCCTCGGCCTTGAGTCCCTTCGCCAGGAAGGAGGCGATGCCCTCGTCGTCTTCGACGATGAGGATCATCAGGCGTCGTCGCCATCGTCAGCGGGGAGGGGACGCACACAGCTCGCCGGCAGGACCACCTCGACCGTGGTTCCCTCACCCTCGACGCTATGGAGCTGCACCCGGCCGCCGTGTGCCTCGGTGACCGCCTTCACGATAGCGAGCCCGAGCCCGGCTCCCCTCCCTCTGGCGGCGCCGGCCCGGCGGAAGCGGTCGAACACCTCATGCTGGGCCTCGGCAGCGATGCCCGATCCCGTGTCGGCCACCCAGAGCACCATCTCGAGATCACAGCGGGCCCCGAGCTCGATGGCATCTCCTGCTGCGGTGGCCTTGACGGCATTGTCGACGAGGTTGAGCAGCGCCCCTCGCAGCTTGGCGCCGTCGACGACCACCACCACGTCGGGCACCTCGCACAGCTTCCAGTGCCGCTCCGCGAGGACCCGTGCGGTGGCGAACAGCTCTCCCATGAACGCCCGGAGCGCGACCGGTTCGGCCTCCACGAAGTCCGGCGCGAAAGACCGGCCGAGCAGCAGCAACCGGTCGACCAGTGTCGCCATCCGGTCGAGCTCGCCGATCACCGTGGCCGTCGTCTGGGACACCTCGCCACGCTCTGGAGCCGGGTTGCGCTCCAGGACCTCCAGGTGGCCGCGGGCGACAGTGAGCGGGGTCCGCAGCTGGTGGGAGACGTCCGATAGCAGCTGGCGCTGCGCGTCGAGACCCGCCGCGATGCGCTCCAGCATGCCGTCGAAGGCGGCCCGGAGCCGACCCACCTCGTCATCGGCGCGGTCCTCGGTACCGAGGCGCGCGCCGAGGTCGTCCACGCTGGCATCCACCGCCGCCTGGGTGACCATGCCGACGGTCCGCAGCAGGCGGCGCATGACCAGAAACGAGCTGAGCAAGGCTGCTGCCAGCGCGACGGCCGCCTCGGCGCCTGCCAGGAGGAGCACCTGGTCTCGCTGGGTTTGCAGGCCCTGCAGACTGGCCGCGGCGACCAGGACGCCGATAGTCGAGCCGCCGGTCGTCTGGATGGGGCTGGCCAGCACGAGGTAGCTCGAGCCGCCCGCGCTGACGTCCTGCAGCTGGGAGCGGGCGGGAGGAGCAGACAGCCAACGAACCACGGTCGGGCTCGACGCCAATACCTCGCCCCCCGGGCTGGCGAGAGTCGGCTGGCCCGTGAGCCCGACCAGCAGCAGGTGCCCTGCGGCCAGCACGTGGGTCTGAAGGTACGTACGCGAGAAGACAGCCATGCCCTGCCCCGCGGGGCGTTGCGCTGCGGCCCGAGCGTACTCGGGGCCCTCCTCGGAGAGGTCCGAGACGATCGTATGCGTGTAGTGCGAGCTGAACCCGTGGACCACCTCGATGGTCATTGCTCCCAGCACCACCACGAGGACCACCCCGTGGACGACCAGCACCCTCGCGCCGCTGCGAAGGGGCCACGCACGACGCCACCCTCGGCGCCCCACCGACGCTGGGCTATTGGCGGGTCGGTTCGGGGTGTCGGCGCCGGCGCGCTGGGACCCCGTCGATGTCCCACTCCTGCACGGAGCAACGGGGAGCGCCAGCCGAGACGACCGCTCTTTGCCTGTCACCGGTCGGTGGCAGTCGACGTCGATGGGGTCCTCGTCGGCAACCGCGCCCTGGATCCGAGCTGCTCGGCCTCCCGGGAGTCGCTACCGACAGGCGCTGGCAGGCTGGAGACCGGACGATCAGGTGTCACCACCTTCACTGGCTGGTCCTCGGCACCGAGCGAGGCGCGCGAACTGGCTCCGGTCGATGTCGTGCTGCTCGGCTCGCTTCCCGAGGTGGCGGCACGCACCGTGACCGGCCCGGGAAGCTTGATCGCCGAAGACGGCACGCCCACGCTGACGGCGACCGCCGCTGCGGTCGCGGCGACCAGTACAGCCAGGACAGCCCACATGGTACGCATGCACCCATTCTCCTACCGCACCGGGGGACATGACACGCGCGCCGTCGGGTGGTCGCGCAATACCGCAGAGTCAGCTGGCGGCTCCGACAGCCGGAGGTGACCGCACGGGCGACTCCGCGACGTACCCGCCGATGGGCAACGGCCCTCGATCAGGTCGACGAGAGCCAACCCGGCGACGGCGGGCCCATGCGGACGCGCGCCGGCAGACGCATGACGACCAGCGAGACGCCGGCCACGCTGGGCCAGTCCCGAACCCGGCGGCCGCGTACTCGCGGACATCCGGCGGGGATAGGCCATCCAATGGTCGCGATGGTCATTGGCAATCGGCCCTACGGGTTGTCCAGCTGAGCCGGAGGGAACGCCGCGATCATCCCGGCGCAGAGCCGTGCGACCATGACCTGGCCCGGTGGGGCCGGGGTCAGCTCGAGTGCTCGCGGCCAGCCGGTCCGCAAGTGAGGAGCGGTGCCCCAGCCCTGGTGGGTACCGAGGCCCAGGCCCTTCTGCCCGGTCCTATGAGGATCCGGAAGTTGCACGACAGGTTGGCCGGTCCAGGTCGTTCAGCACTGCCTCGCTGTCACAGCGCCCCGACGCCGGCTCGACGATGGCCAGGTCGAGGCGGTCCGGAGCGTTGTTTCGGGCGGGGTACCAGGCAAGGGTTGCCTCATCGAGGACGACCTTACGGCCTTCGGCCCCACTCTCGCTCTCTCGCTGTGGGCGGAGCCGGTGAGCCGCAGCACTTCTGGTTCCGCGTGCCTTGCGTCTTCCCGAGCCCGGCGAGGTCCTCTTCCCGAAAGGGCCGCAGCTCGACGTGGCGCCCTGAGAGCGTGGGCTGGTCTAGCCGGTCAGGTGTGTCCCATCTCAGCTCGAGCGCTCTTTGCAGATGCAGAACTCATTGCCTGGCGGATCCTGCATCACCACCAGTTCTCCGTTTGGGTCTCGATGGGATGCCCCAGCTTCGCAGCGCCGAGCTTTACGGGCCGGTCAATCTCGTAGTCGGGCTACCCACAGAGATCCCAGAAGCGCCCTTATGTGCATCCGATGGCTAGCAGCTGATAGCCCCAGGCCCTACCTGGTGCTGTCCGGCGCGCAGCTGCGTGACCTGCGGCCCTCGCTCGCCGACAGCCAGATCATCGGCGGCGCGACCTACGATGCACTCATCGGGCTGACCGCCCGGGAGTCCGGCGCCGAGCTCCTCAGTTGTGATCGCCGCGCAGCCGTCACCTATGAAGCGCTCGGTGTGCAGACCACGTCGCTCCAGTAGCTCGCTGCTTGCACGAGGCCGCGGGGCGCGGTCGAAGGTGCTCGCGCAGCAGTGCTCGGCCGCAGGCGTCATGCTCGACATCGACCAGGTGAACGTGACTGGGCGCTGCGGGACAAACTACTTGCCCTGGCCCGTTGCTCTCGACTACTGGTACTCGACTACTGGTACTCGACTACTGGCACTACTGGGCCCACCTGCCCCAGGTGGCCGAGGCGATGCTGCCGACATCGCCTTTCGGCGAGGCGACCGCCACCTTGGACGCCGCGGAGCGCGCCGAGATCGCGCACGAGATGCAGATGATCGAGTACACGCAGGGCGGCTGCATCATCTGCTACTTCCCGCCTGAGATCGGCGGTCACGCGAAGAATGCCGGCGAGGTGGTGCCGTCCCGGATACGGCTCACCCTCTCGAACTACGGTTCCCAGGGCCTCCGGCTGACCTGACCCGGTGTGGATCGCCACGGCGAGTCCCGCTCGGGCTCAGGCGAGCGGGACGCGTGCCGGGTAGTAGTAGGCGACCTTGTGCATCTTGAGCTCGGGGAACGTTTCGGTGCGTACGACCCCCCCGATTGCCGGGATCCTCGTCGAGACGAGCTCGAAGAGGTGGTCCTGATCTCGGCAGACCACCTGGATGTAGACGTCGTAGCGGCCCGTGCAGGCGCTCACATAGGTAACCTCGGGCCACGCGACGAGTTGCTCTATCACCCGCTCGTGCGCGCCCGGGTCGACCGAGATGAGCACGAAGGCCAGCATCTGGTACCCGAGCTTGAAGGGATCGGCCACTGCCACGATTCGCAGCACTCCGGAGTCGGTGAGCCGTCGCACTCGCCACCGGATCGTGCCCTCCGACACCTCGAGGGCACGCGCTATCTCTCGGTACGGGCGCCGGCCGTCTTCTTGCAGGTGCCGGATGATCTCGCGGTCAACCTCGTCCAGCCTGACCTCGCGAAGCGCCCGGGAGGGAGCTTGCCGGGGGGAAGTTGGCCGGGGGGAAGTTGG
>JAJZJY010000523.1 GCA_021809885.1 Actinomycetes bacterium | reverse complement strand
ACCGCCAGCCCCCACCGCGCGACAATCGGCCCCCAGGCAGACCAACCGCCTGCCCGAAACCCAACCGACCGAGCCTCCACCAAACCCAGGCCGAATCACTTCCCGAGATGGTGACCATGCCCGAGCGGCGGCCTGTCTTGGCGTAGACGGCGGAGGTACCCCCGTTGTACCAGCACACGAAGGACTGATCCGAGTGCTTCGCGGCGCGGAACCTGGGCATCGAACCTGGACGCTGGCCCTTGGAAGCGTTGGTCTTGCGCCGCTTCGCCGCCGCCCACCACTCGGTGGCCTCTACCCTCTCCGCCGCCTGTAGGACCATCGCCGGCATCGCGGCGAGATGGGGGTGCTCGCCTCTGGCCTGGCTGTCAGAGATGTCGTCCACGCTGGTGCCGAGGGGGACGAGGACCTTGCTGCCGCTTGAGTCGGTGAGCAGTTGTCCGTCGGGGGTGCGCACGTACTTGGAGCGCTTGGAGCGATGCTGGTTGAAGCGGAAACGGAACCCGTCGCAAAGCCAGTCCATGACCACACCGGGGTCGTTAGACCATGCGTCACCAGGCATCGCGTTCAAGGCGTGCTCGCGTACCCCCAGGTAGACCTGGCCGGTGACCCTCACACGCTCCAAGCGCATCTTCTGGCTCACGAACCGCTCCTCGTCCTCATCGTCTACATGTGTGGCACAACCCAAGAATCGGTTCCCGAAGCGGCACGCTGTCGCCGCGACGCTCCTCCTCCCGGCCCTGAAGGGCCAGGCTTCCGTCGCTCGTCGCGGATAGGTGAACCGTGTCGCCAGGACCGCGACGCTCACCCTGGTCGCTGAGCGCCAGGGCGGAGCTGACCAGGGCGAGGTGAGAGAACGCCTGGGGGAAGTTGCCGAGCTGATGGCCCGAGGCGGGGTCGTGCTCCTCGGCGAGCAGCCCCACGTCGTTGCGCAGCCCGAGGAGGCGCTCGAACAGATCTGCGGCCTCGCCTGTCCGCCCGGCACCGCCGAGCGCGTCGACCAGCCAGAACGAGCAGGCGAGGAAGGCCCCCTCGCCGCCTTCGAGGCCGTCGGCGCCGTCCCCGGTCCGGTAGCGGTGCACGAGGCCGGCGTCGTCGACCAGCTCTGCCTCGATCGCCCGGATCGTGGCGAGCACCCGCGGGTCGTCCCCGGGCAGGAAGCCGACCTTCGGCAGCAGCAGCAGGGAGGCATCGAGCTCGGGCGTGCCGTAGACGGCGGTGAAGGTCCCCCGGGCAGGGTCCCACCCGTTGCGTTGCACCTCGGAGGCGATCGCCTCGGCGTTGGCCGCCCAGCGCCGGGTGGGGCCGCGCATCTCCCCCGCCTCGGCGGCCCGTAGCGCCCCGTCGAATGCCGACCAGGCGAGGACCTTGGAGTGCACGAAGTGCCTCCTCGGGCTGCGCACCTCCCAGATGCCTTCGTCGGGGGCGCGCCAGGCGCCTGCGAGGTGGTCGAGCAGCAGGCGCTGGAGGCTGCCGAGCCCGGCCGGCTGGGGCAGGCCCATCCTCCGGGCGAGCGCCAACGCGCCGAGGACCTCCCCGTACACGTCGAGCTGGGACTGCTCGGCGGCTGCGTTGCCGATCCGCACCGGACGCGACCGGCCGTAGCCGGCCAGGTGGGCCAGCTCGTGCTCCGGCATGCGGCGGGCCCCGTCGAGCGTGTAGGCGATCTGGATGTCCGCCGGGCGACCCCCCACCGCGCGGACCAGCCACTCGCGCCACCCGTACGCCTCCTCCACGAAGCCGCACTCGAGAAAGGCCCGCAGTGTCAGCGCAGCGTCGCGCAACCAGCAATACCGGTAGTCCCAGTTCCGGGTGCCCCCGACGGCCTCGGGCAGCGACGTGGTCGGGGCGGCGACGATCCCGCCGGTCTCGGCGAAGGTGAGCGCCTTCAAGGTGAGCAGCGAGCGGACAACGGCCGCCCGCCACGGCCCGTCGTAGGTGCACGCGGAGATCCAGACCTCCCAGTACCGCAACGTGGAGGCCAGGGCCGCCTCGGCGTCGAGGGTCGGCCGGGTCATCTGCTGCGACGACGTCCAGACCAGGACCATCGAAGCTCGCTCCCCGGCCGAGACCGCGAAGTCAGTCACCGAGGTGCGCCCCACGCCCCTGGCTCGCAGCGGACCGGTCAGCCACAAGGTGTCGGGCCCGGCGGTGAGCTTGGTGGTGGCGCCGTTCACGCGTCGCACCCACGGGACCGTCCGGCCGTAATCGAAGCGAACCGACAGCTCGGATCGCATCTCGACGCGCCCCGAGAGGCCCTCGACGATCCGGCAGATCGCCGGCCCCGGCCCACTCGGCGGCATGAAATCGAGCACTCGCACGACCCCGGTGGCGCAGCTCCAGACCGTCGAGGCGACCATGGTGTCGCCGGCATACGAGCGGGTCGCGACGGCCGGGGTTGCGGGGGCGAGAACCCACTGGCCGTTGCCCTCGTCGCCGACCAGGGCGGCCAGGGCGGCGGGCGAATCGAAGCGTGGAGAGCAGAGCCAGTCGACGCAGCCGTCCCTGGTCACGAGCGCCGCGCTGCGCATGTCGCCGATCAGAGCGTGGTCCTCGATGGAGGCGGCGGAACGGGGCACGTCCTTCAGGGGGGCGGCGTTCGGCCCGTCCGAGGCGGGGCGGCATTACGAGAAGAGCGCCCCGACAACGCCTCGCCGGCCGAGACGACGAAAGCGACCCTGCGTGCGCGCTCGGAGGTGAAGCGGCCGTCGGCGGCCTGGCGGCGCAACTCGGCGACGCTCAGCCCCGAGGCGGCGACGCTGTCCGCGACAGCGCGGCGGATCCCGGCGGCGTCGATCGACTCGACGATGACCGGAGAGGCGTCCATGCCGGCTCGTGTGTGGGAGCCGGCGAACCGGTTCCGGCGCCGGCACACACCCTCGGCCATGGGACCCCACCACCACGAGCCGTCAGTCCTCGAGGGCGAAGCCGCCTGGGGGCCGGGCTACCTGGAGCTGTCCGAGCGGCTCAGCGCCCGGGTCGCCCGCCGGTGGCTGTCGGCGTCGGTCGCCGACGCGTTGGCGTCCTGCGCGGCCCGCTGGGCGATCGAGAGGCTGCTGCCGCGCTCCGAGAGCCCCTTCGGGGCGGCCGAGCTCGGCACCGCCACCCACCAGCTGTTCGAGGACCTTTTCGCCCTGCCGGCCGGTGAGCGCTCGAAGGAAGCCGCCCTGGTGCTGCTCGCCGAGCTCGACGCGATGCACGGCGCGAAGCTGGCCGCTCCCGACGACCCCATCGAGCTGGATTGCTGGCGCCAGGAGGTCTGGCGACGAGCCCAGGGGCTCTGGGAGATCGAGGACCCCGGACCCGTCGAGGTGCTCGGCAGGGAGGTCCGGCTGCGCACCGAGGTCGCCGGGGTGCCGTTCGTCGGCTTCGTCGACCGGATCTCGGCCGGTGTCGACGGCCGGGTCGAGGTCATCGACTACAAGACCGGCAAGCCGAAAGACCCCGACAGCCGGTACGGCGACCCACACGGCAGGCAGCTGCGGCTGTATGCCCTCGCGGCGAGCGCCGGTGCCCCTGAGCTGGTCGGCGACGACCCGGCCGCCCTCGCGGCCAGGGTGTTCTACGTCGCCGCCGGGACCGCCCGGGAGGTCGAGCTCGACGACAAGAGCTTGGAGCGCACCGAGGCGGGCTTCCGCTCCGCGTGGGAGACCCACAACGAGATCGTCGGATCCCGCCGCTTCCCGCTGCGCGCCTCGGGGCTGTGCGGGTGCTGCCCTGCGGTCGAGGTGTGCCCTGCCGCCGCTGCCGCAGGGAAGAGCCCCCGCTGCGAGCAGGCCTTCGGCGGAGCGGGCCTCGGCATCGCCGCCCCGGGAGCGGACTTCGGTATCGCCGCGGTCGGCGAGGCGGTCGCCGTCGGCGCCACGCAACGAGACGGCGACGCCGAGGCCGTGGCGGCTCCGCCTCTGGTGGCCGGGACGCCTCCCCCGTACCTGTTGAGAGACGAACCGCAGGAGGATCCGATCATGTCCAAGCACGAAGGCAAGCCGTTCGAGGAGGTCACCCCCGACTCGGCCGAGCTCAACCCCAACTCGTACGCCGCCATAGCCTCCTTCGGTCTGGTCACCATGGCCGTCGAGGCCCTCCACGACGCCAACCAGCCGCTCGCCGTCCGCTCGATCAAGGCCCTGTCGCGCACCTTCGCCGACCTGGTCGGAGCCGTGTCCGCCGAGCTCGACTACCGGCCGAGCTTCCAGGCCGGGATGCACGTCCGCCTCCGCGGCGCACTGCATGTCTGCCTGCGC
>JAJZJY010000522.1 GCA_021809885.1 Actinomycetes bacterium | reverse complement strand
CGATCTGCCGGCGTCGAGGGCAGCCAAACCTTCGAGCACGTCGGGCGGGTCCATTCCGACGGTGGCGGCCACGACCTGGGCGTCGGCGACGTCGACGGCGGCGAGGCGGGCGGCGACGGCCACGGCCAGCGACGTCGGCGCCCCGGCGCCGTGGAGATCGGCGACGATGGCGCCGAGGGCGGCAGGTGGTGCGTCCGGGTCCCAGCCGTCGACCGACGCCCCGATCAGCTGCCGGGCGAGAGGCCCGTCCCGGTCGAGCAGGCCAGAGACGTCCGGGGCGGCGGTGGCGAGGTAGCGGCGCGCCAGGCGGCCGACGGCATCGACGACGGCCCCGTGGAGGGCGGCGTCGGCGTCGGCGCTGAGCGACGTGCCGGCCAGCTCGACCTGGCGGAGCACCTCGCCGGCGTCGAGCACCTGCCGGGCGGCCCAGTAGGCAGCCGCCACCTCCGCCACCCGGCGGTCCAGCTCGGCGGCCGTCTCGTGCGCCCACACCGGCCCGATGTCGTCTACGAGGTCGCCGGCGACGATCGTCGCCACCAGCTGGCGGTACAGGCGGTGGTGGGGAACCAGGTCGGCGCAGCGCTCCCGCGCCGCTGCGGGGAAGTAGGCGGCGGCGACGTCGACCAGGGCCGGGTCGTCAGGGAGCGCCGACGCCTCGATGGCGTCGAAGAGGGCGGACTTGGCGAAGGCCAGCACCACGGCCAGCTCCGGGCGGATCAGCCCGGCGCCGGCCCGGCGCCGCCGGACCCACTCCTCGCCGGCCGGCAGGTCCTCGACACCCGCGTCGAGGACCCCGGCGGCCTGCAGCTCGACGAGCAGCGCCTCGTAGGCGTCGAGGTCCCGGGCGCTGGCCGGCACGGCCCTGTTGAGCGCCGAGACGCTGTGGTCGACCTGGCGGAGGACCTCCTCCGCCACGAAGCCCTCCGCCGCCGCCAGCTCGGCGTCGCGCCCGGCGGCGGGAATCCGGCCGTCGGCGATGGCCATGCCGAGCAGGATCTTGACGTTGACCTCGCGGTCGGATGTCGCCACGCCGGCGGCGTTGTCGATGAAGTCGGTGTTGATCCGCCCGCCCCGCCGGGAGTAGCGGATCCGTCCCCGCTGGGTGACGGCCAGGTTGCCGCCCTCGGCTATCACCCGCGCGCGCACCTGGTCGGAGGTCACCCGCAGGACGTCGTTGGCGTGGTCACCGACGTCGGCATCGGCCTCGTCCGATGCCTTGATGTAAGTCCCGATCCCGCCGAACCACAGCAGGTCCACCGGGGCGCGCAGGATGGCGGAGATCAGTTGGGGTGGGCTCAGCTCCGGCGCTGTCACGCCGAGGACGCGCTGAGCCTGGGGGCTGAGGGGCACGGACTTGACGTCCCGGGGCCACACGCCGCCACCATCGGAGATGACCGTGCGGTCGTAGTCCGCCCAGCTCGACCGGCCGAGGCCGAAGAGGCGCTGGCGCTCGGCGAAGCTCGCCTTGGGGTCCGGGTCTGGGTCGACGAACACGTGCCTGTGGTCGAACGCCGCCACCAGTGCAATCGCCCGGCTCTGGAGCATCCCGTTGCCGAACACGTCGCCCGACATGTCGCCGATGCCGGCAACCGTGACCGTCTCGGTCTGCACGTCGACGCCGAGCTGGTGGAAGTGGCGGCGCACCGCCACCCAGGCACCGCGGGCGGTGATGCCCATCGCCTTGTGGTCATAGCCGTGGGAACCCCCGGAAGCGAAGGCGTCACCGAGCCAGAAGCCGCGTTCCTCGGCCAGGGCATTGGCGGTGTCCGACAACGTCGCCGTCCCCTTGTCGGCGGCGACGACCAGGTAGGGGTCGTCGCCGTCCCGGGCGACGACAGCCGGTGGCCCGACGACCCGGCCGCCCGAGTAGTTGTCGGTGATGTCGAGCAGCGACGAGATGAATGCCTCGTACGCCGCCTGCACTCCGGCGGCGATGGGGGGCACCGGCGTCCGCACGACGAAGCCGCCCTTGGCCCCTGTCGGGACGATGACGGCGTTCTTCTTCACCTGGGCGGCGGCCAGCCCGAGGACCTCGGTCCGGAAGTCGTCGGGCCGGTCGCTCCAGCGGATACCCCCGCGGGCGACCAGCCCGAAGCGGAGATGGACCCCCTCGACCTCGTGGCCGTGCACCCAGGTCTCGACCACCGGCCGGGGCAGCGGCAGGTCCGGGACGGCCCGGCTGTCGAGCTTCAGGGACACCGTCGGCAACGGCGCCCCTCCCGGCGCCCGCAGGAAGTAGCTCGTGCGCAGCGTGGCGTCGACCAACGCCAGGTAGCCGCGCAGGACCTGGTCCTGCTCCAGGTGCTGGACCTCGGCGAGGCCGGCGAGCACGGCGGCCCGGGCGGCGGTGCCGTCGCCAGGACCCTCGGGCGCGAAGCGCGCCTCGAACAGCTCCACCAGGGCGCGCACCACGGCAGGGAAGGCCACCAGCGGGTCGTCGAGCTGCTCGTCGGTGTAGGGGGATCCCGCCTGCCGGCGGTAACGCCGGTAGGCGCGCACCAGGCGCACCTGGACCCAGTCGAGACCGGCGGCCAGCACCAAGCGGTTGAGGGAGTCGGTGTCGCTGCGTCCCTCGACCACCGCCCCGATCGCCTCGACGAGCCGGTCGCCGTCGGCCGGCTCGAACGGACCGGGTGAGAGCCGGCGCAGCCCGAAGTCGTCGATGTGGGCGCCGGCACCGTCGGCGCCGCGGCCGATCGTCATCGGCACCGCTTCCACGACCGCCAGCCCGAAGCTCTCGAGTAGGGGGAGGAACGCCGACAGCTCCACAGGTGAGCGGCCGTACCGGCGGAGGCGGAAGCCGTCGCTGTCGGCCGCCCGGACGGCGAAGCGCTGCGAGCCGTCCAGACCGGCGACGTGGCGGGCGTCGACCGCCGCCAACTCGGGTGCGACCTGCTGCTGGTAGCCGGCCGGGACCCTCGCCCGGAAGTCCATGGCGGCGGCGCCGTCACCGCCGAGGGCCTCCGCCAGGCGGTCGATCCAGACCCCCTGGCTGAGGTCGGTCGGCCCGGGCCCGCGTCGATCGGTCATGGGCTCCAAGCTTCGCGCGCTGCCCCGCCGGAGGGGCGACGACCTACCCGGCCGCGAGGTGTTGGCGCCGGAACTGCAGGTCGACGACGAGGAGCACGGACAACTCCCTACCGAGCTCCGAGGCGATGGCGCGCAGCATCATCGCCTGGGGGGTGTCACCCACGTGATGGGTCGCCTCGGTCGTCGCCGTGAGGGCGTAGCGGTAGCGCGACAGCCGGAGGTCGCCCTCGTCGGCGTGGCCGTGCACGGCCAGCGCGGCCGTGGCGTCGCGGCCGGCTATCAGCAAGGCGCCGTCGGCGCTGCGCTGCCTCACCTCCAGGCCCGTGCGGGTGGCGATGAGGGCAGCCACCTCCTCGAGCGGCAGGTCGGTCGCGATGAACAGGTCGATGCTGCGGGACACCAGGTACCTCCTCGTCCGGCGGGTCGGAGAGCCGGTGAACCGGCGAGGAGGGCGGCGCCGCCAGGCGGGCCGCCGAGACTCGGGAGGCAGAGGGTGAAGGAGGCAGAGGTGTGGGAGCCAGGACTTCAGGGATGATCCTGCCGCGGCGCCGGGCGCTGCGCAAGAGGCAGGCCGCTCACCTCGAACCAGATCGTCTTGCCGTCGCCGGGGTGGGTCTCCACGCCCCAGGCGCTGGACAGGGACTGGACGAGCATGAGACCGCGACCGCTGTAGGCCTCGGAGGTCACGGCTGCCACCGCGGGCAGCCGCGGGTTGCGGTCGAGGACCTCGACCCGGGCACGCTCGCCGTCGAAGTCGACCTGCACGGTGAAGTCGCTGCGGGCATGGAGCACGGCATTGGTCGCCAGCTCGCTCACGAGCAACGGGACGTCGCCCGTGCCGCGCCCCTCCGCACGCAGCACGTCCGTGGCGAAGCGCCGGGCGTCGGCGACATGTTGGACCTTCGGTTCGAACGTTCGGGAGGCGCGCATCACTCTGCTCGGCTCGGAAGACCGGCCGCCGCCTCATACCCCCGTCCGCCGTCCCGCCAACCCCGCGTTCGCCGCCCGCTACCCCACCGCCGCCTGCGGCAGGGCGAGCGCAGGGAAGCCGGCCCCGTTCACCGGCGCGGTAGCGAGCACGAGGCGGCCGGCCGTCAGCTCCGCCGAGGGCAGCACCCCACCGAGGGTGATCAGCTCCCGGACGCCGGCATCGAGGCGTAGGGGGTCGGACAACAGGCAGCGGTCGGACTCCCATGCCTCCGCCAGGATCACAA
>JAJZJY010000521.1 GCA_021809885.1 Actinomycetes bacterium | reverse complement strand
GGCCCATGTTCTGGGTGGTTGTTCGGTGTGTGCTGGCTAGCTGTTGTGGACGCTGGTGAAGGGTCGAGGGCTCGCTCCGCCACGCAGGTCAGGTGAGCGCGAGAGCGGCAGCGGCGAGCAGGGCGAGGGTCGCGCCGGTGATCTGGAGGGTGGCGAGGCGCTCGTTCAAGGCCAGGCGTGCGAGGACGATGGTGGGGACTGGATAGAGGCTGACGAGGACTCCGACGATCGCGAGGCTGCCGGTATGAAGAGCGGCGATCAGCAGTGCGTTGGCGCCTCCGAGCAGGAGCCCGCCGGTTGCCGCCAGTAGCACTCCCTGCTGTCGCCTTACGGGTTCGCCCTTGATCCTGCTCTCAGGAGGTCGAGGCGTCGCTCTAGCTTTCGTCCGTGCGCGTGACGTCACGGTGAACGCGGCGAGGACGACCAAGCCGATCAAGGTCTCGCAGACGCCCGGAATCAGCCGTCCGACCTTCGGTGCGGCGTTCAAGGCGACGACTGATAATCCGAGCGCGCTCCCAGAGACGATCGCGAGCAGCACCGCCTTCTGGCTGATCTGCACGGACGCCGCGGAGCGGTCAGCGGCGAGCAGCACGCCCGCGACAATGGCCGCGACGATCGCAAGCCAGGCCCACCACACCAGATGATCGCCGAGCACGAGGGCAACTGCGACCGGCACGACCGCTTCGAGGACGGCGATCAACGGGGAGGCGATCGACATCGGCCCGGCGGCCATTGCGGCGTAGAAGGCGAGTAGGCCGATGATCGCGAATGCGCCTGCCGCGGCTCCCCACAGGATCGCCGCCGGTGACCATTGCCCGCCGGTGACCGCAAGCGAGATGAGCATCACGACGGCGGCGAGGGTGTAGCTCACTGTGGTCGCGGACACCACCCGCATCGAACGTGCGGACAAGCCCGTCGAGAAGTCCGACACGCCGTACAGCAGCGCTGAGGGCACCGCGAGAGCCGCCGATGCAGTCACGCCGAGCCTGACTGCGACGTACGCCTCCCTGGCGCTGACGTGGGTGACTCCTGGCCGGCCATACCCGCAAGCTATGGCCGCGCGCGCCCGCATGAGAGTGGCATTATTGTCATTGTGCAGTCCAAAACGGCCACTCTCGTCGCTGTCGTCGTCTACGACGGCGTGACCCTGTTCGAGCTCGGGGTTGCGACCGAGATCTTCGGCACCGACCACTCCCAAACACTGGGCGTGCCGTGGTATCGCTTCGCGGTCTGCGGCGCGGCCAAGACCGTGACAGCCGACGGGGGTCTCCGCCTCCAGGCGCCTCACGGGCTGCGTCACCTCGCCCGCGCCGACACGGTCATCGTGCCTCCGTGCGAGTCGCCTGCGCCGATCGCGAAGGACGTGCTGGCAGCGTTGGGCCGCGCTCACCGCCGCGGCGCGCGACTCATCTCGCTGTGCACCGGCGCGCTCGTGCTCGCGCAGGCAGGGCTGCTGGACGAGCGCCGCGCGACGACCCACTGGTCAGATTGCGAGCGACTCGCCCAGCACCGCAGCGTGACCGTCGATCCATCGGTCCTCTACATCGACGACGGCGACATCCTGACCTCTGCAGGAAGCGCTGCCAGCATCGACCTGTGCCTGCACGTGGTCAGGACCGACTACGGCGCAGACATCGCCAACCGCGTCGCGCGGCTGCTGGTCGTGCCCCCGCACCGTGATGGCGGGCAGGCCCAGTACATCGACGCGCCGATGTCCACACCCGACACGCTTGACCTGTTCGGCGACACGATCGCCTGGATGCGACGGCACCTCGACGACCAAATCACCATCGACCAACTCGCCCAGAGGGCCGCGATGAGCCCACGAACTTTCGCCCGACGCTTCCACGCAACCACCGGAACCACCCCGTACCGGTGGCTACTGCGCCAGCGCGTCCAACATGCCCAGACACTGCTGGAGACCACCGACCTGCCGGTCGAGCAGATCGCCCAGCACAGCGGCCTCTCCGACGCGACGAACCTCCGCAAGCACTTCAACCGAGTACTCCGCGTCAGTCCCCAGACATACCGTCGAGCCTTCAGATCGCGGACAGACAACACCGCGGCATCATGACAGGCGAGGCAAGCACCCCCAAGACCCCGACTCAGATCCACACGTCCATAGGTAGGCCGGTCCAACACCACCGGCCGGGCGCACGCCAAGGCGGGCTTGCCGCCGCCTGTTCTGCCTCGCTGCCCGCGTCCTCGCCCACGCCCGCTCCACGCTGGTGCGCCTCGCCCTCGCCGCCAGGGCCGGCGGGTTCGACCTCGCCTGGGACAACCTCGGAGGCTCGCCCACCACCCGAGCGGGCTGACCCGCCCGCAAGACCCGACCGCCGCCACCCCGCCCCGGCCGCAGCCCACCCCTGCCCAGAACGATACCGGCCGAGGAACCCGGGAAGCACGCCGATTCGGCGCTCGGCGTGCGGGCTCGTCGCCGGGCCCGGTCGTTGGGGCGCTCAGATCGCCGCTCCCTGCCTCGGCGGCGAGTCCCCGAGGTGGCGTAGTAGTGGGCAAGGCCGTTGGTATGGTCGCCGCCCCGCCACCGGCAGCCGACCAACTCCATCAGGTACCGGTAGCCGCAGCCCGGCTGATGCGCCGTATCGAGATCACGTCCCGGCTCCACCCTGGAGCGGGCAGCAAAGCGCGCTCCTATCGGGAGGCACTCGGTGGTCCACGCTATGAGGAAGGGCCCTCGGTCGGCCCGGACACTCTGTGAGTGCTGCCCTCCCGGCAGGCGATCCCGCCCGCTTCCGAACTTGAGCGTCACCGGCTCAAGTTCGCCCGGGCGTCCCGGGCGTCCGTCCTCGAGTGCCGACGGTGTAAAGCCGAAAGTCCTGCTTTGGAAGGTCGACGGGCAGCGAAGGACGGCGTAGCAGCAGAGGGCGCGCGTGCTGGTCGATCCGGGAGCGGGAACGTGGCATCGCCAGTCAGGACGTGGCGGCGTTGGCGATGGCAAGCCGGCGCAGGCCGAGTACGCGTCGAAAGAGTGTCGGGAATCGACCTACGGCACCAGCCCTCGTCCCCTGCCAGCCTCGCGGTGAAGGCGCTAGGCAATGCACGGTCCGAGGTGCCGGCGACAGGGCTGCCCCGGAGGATCGCTGAGCCCAGCGCCGGGCTCTACGCTGATAGCGATGTCGACTGTCATCCACCTGAGCGAAGACCTCGCCGGCCGCTTGGCCGCCGAGGCGGCCCGGCGGGGCGTGAGCGTCGACGAGCTGACCGCCGAGCTGGTCGCCGCCGGACTGCCCGGCGGTGAGGAGGTCGACGCCCTCGAGGCGTTCATCGGCTCGGGGGACTCCGGAGACCCGTCCTGGGCCGGGCGTGATACCCGCGAGCTGCGCGCCGAGGCTGCGGCCCGGCGAGCCACCGGCTGAGCTTCTCGGAGAGTGCTGCTCGTCGATACCAACGTCTGGCTGGCTGCGGCCGACCGACGCTCCGACCGTCACAGCGACTGCGCCCAGGTGGTGCGCGCGCATCGCAGCGAGTTGGTCTCCACGGTCCCGGTGATCGCCGAGAGCTCCTGGCTGATTCTTGACCGCCTCGGTGCCGGCGCTCAAGCCGACTTCTTGCGCATGGTCACCTCCGGCCGCCGGCGAGTGGTGGACCTGACCGGGGCGGACTGGTCCCCTTGTCTGGAGCTGGTCGAGGTATACGCCGACCTGCTGCTCGATCTCATGGACGCGTCGATCGTCGCCGTGGCCGAACGGCTCGGGGTCGGAACGGTGGCCACGCTCAATCATCGAGACTTCGCCGTGATCCGTCCACGCCATCTCGATGGTCTGCCGCCCCACGGCCGTTCGGCCAGGGCGCGTTCGAGCTGGTCCCCTGAATCGGCGCCGCCTCGTCCGGCGCCCCGGCGGCGAGGGCCCACCAATAGCGTGGACCTCCCAGTGGTGACCATACAGAGGCTGCAGGTCGCGACCTCGTAGAGGAGACCACCATGGTTGACCAGATCGACCCAGGCACCTGCGGCGCCAACCCCCGAATCCAGCCCACCCGAGGGGACGACTGCGGGATCGGCTTCAGCGGCGGCGACGAGGAAGTGGGCGACGATGGGATCGCGTGATCGGAGCCGGAGCCCCAAGCCGCTTCTCAGCGTCGAGGACGCCGCCGTGCTCCTGGGCCAGAGCCGTTCGTCGATCTACCGGGCCATCGACCGGGGTGACCTGCCGCTTCCGGTGTTCACGATCAACGGGCGCCTGCGGATCCCTCGCCGGGCCGTCGAGCGACTCCTCGACGGAGACGTCGGCC
>JAJZJY010000520.1 GCA_021809885.1 Actinomycetes bacterium | reverse complement strand
TGGCGCAGCGCACCAGGCCGCCCGACGCCGGCAGGCACGAGACCGCGTAGCCGTCCTCGGGGAAGCTCCGCGTCCAGTACGAGAGCACCTCCCAGGGGCCGATGGCGTCGAGCTCCTCCACGTCGGTGAACAGCGAAATCCCGATGTGCTTCATGTCGTCTGCCACGGCTCAACAATGCCAGGTGGCCAGACGCCAGCTCCGACCTCGGTTGCCGCCATCGGGACGGGAACCGGTCTCGCCGCCCAAGGCGCCGCCGCCGCCGCAGGAGCAGCGCTGCTGGCGACGGCCGAGCGAGGCCGCGACGGCGTCCGGCGGGGTGGTCTCCTTGCCCTGGTCGTACTTGGCTCTACAGGGCGCCGATCTAGGTCTGACGTTCTGGACGGGTGGAAGCATGCGGGTCATGGTTGGGCGTACTGACCTCGGATCAACGACGAATCCGGTTCTGGGGCCTCGAGTCAGTTCCGGTCGAGCCGTGTGAGACCCGCTTGGAGGTCGCGGATGATCGTGCCGAGTTGGCCCCTGGCGAGGAGCCCGGGTCCAAGGGGACCCGACGAGTCTTGACCGATCGGTGGAAGGGCTCGCAGGGCGGCGCGAACCTCTGGCGACATGTGCTCGAGCTGCCAGCGGCTCTCGTCTTCGACGGCTTCTGGCCGGTCCGGGTCCGCAAGACCGGCGGCCTTGGCGGCATAAGCGGCGGCGCCCAGTGCGTGCGCGCCCATATGGCAGACGCCGACGGCCTGACCGGCGGCTCGGGCAGCGGCCGCTGCGGCGGGAGACTTCACATCGCCCGCACCGACGCCACCGACAAACCGACGGCGGATCTCCTCCGCAGTGTTCAGCTCTCCCCGGGCGAACGCCCGGGCTCGGGCGATAAGAGCCCGAGGGCGCCCATCATCTGGAGCCTCAGCCTCGAACAGCCCTAGAACCCGCTCGGCGCAGTCGGCTGCCCACGCAGCGACAAGGCGTCGGTCGGCTTCACTTAGCGTCTGCGGAGACCCCACCATGCTGACTCTACGCAGGCGAGCCGATCAGAAGAAGGCGGGTGACACCGATTATCGGACTCCGCTCCGGGCACCCGAGTCCCGTAACGGGATGGGCTGCGGACACAGGAAACCGGCGTCACACCTGAACGCGACGACGTCTTCAGGCCCCGCGCTCAGCCGTTTACGAGCGCGGCGCCGGGAGGCTGTCACAGCTTGAACACGCCGACTTCCACCTCGCCGTCGAAGCTGACCGAGGTCACCTCGACTATGCGGAATGCCCGCCCTCCCAGTCGTGCCTCGCTTCGCAGCAGCACGCCGCGCTCAGCGTCGACAAGCAGCTCGTCGTCATGCGCTCCGGCGCCGAGCCCGTGGACACTGAGCCTACCGAGGCTCTCCTCGTCGTCTTGGCGGGCAGGGGTCGCCCTGAGCTTGAGCACCGCTCGGCCGAGGAAGTTGGAGTGCTCCGCCTCGACGATGTCGAGAGCGGCAGGTAGGGCCGCGACATCAACCAGCTCTGCTCCCGACCCCGTGCCGTGGCCGATGGAGGGGTTTCCATCGTTGGTCATCTCTCCCCGGGTTGGCGAGCGGCTCCACCACGTCTCGCCGACCCAGACGCACTCGACGCTCTCGTCGTGCCCGGGGATGCCCACCGCGAACTCGGCGCGCTCGCGCCGCTCGGGGTAGCCCTCGTCGGGGCCGGCTATCCAGATCCGCCAGTGCCGCTCCACCTGGGGCGGAGGCATCGGCGGCTCGGGGGCGCCCCGGGCGGCTTCAAGAGGGGCGTAGTGGGTCCATCCTCGAGCAGGGCTCGTCGCCTGGGTCTCAAGGGCGGTGTCGTGCCACTCCCGCCCAGCTGCGCATTCCGGCGAATCCGGCCACCAGCTTGGACCAGCGCCCCTCAGAGGTGTGGAGCGCCTCGATGGGCCTCAGCGCGGAGGCCGCCGGGGGTGCCCGCGTCGCCCGGCGGTACCCGGGGGACGGGTGATGCTGGTGGAGGCGGCACCGGCCCGGAAGGACGTCGGCGCCGGCCAAGCGCACTGCGGCCAGTCAGGGGAGTGAAGAGCTCGGGGGCGAGATCCTCGTCAAAGATCATCTCGGTGACCTCGGGGCCCGGCGCGCGCAGCACCACGGCGCGCTCGGCGTCGATCGCCACCTCGCTCGGCCCGGAGAAGTGCCACCACCGCGTCTCCTCCCCCGAGGGCAGCGCCCAGAGCAGCGCCGCTCGTCGGCCGGCGATCACAGCCTCGCCTCTGTGTTCGACGAGGCGCGCCGCGCCGAACAGCTCCCGGCCGCAGGTCAACTCCAGACCAGGCCAGTTCCCCCACCTCGACGTGTCCCTGCCCCGGTTGGTCGACACCTTGCCCCGCGGGTCCCGAGCCCACCACCGGGGCCCGTCTTGCACGACGACCATCGCGCTCCCGTCCGGAGGCTCGTGCTCGCTTCTCATCCGCGTCGGCCCAGCCCACCACAGCTTCCAACGCCGTCGAAGCTCTCCCCCTCGGCGCGGAAGCTCCCATACGGGGGCGTCAGCCTGCAAAGCGATGCCAGGGCCGCTCCGAGGAGGCTCGACTGCGAAGCAGGGCTCACTACACAAGCTTGACAGAATGCGCGCAGGGTCCCGGGGGTGGTGTCCCGCACCCCGATCCGTGAATGAGAACGCGGCGACGAGCGCCATTGCGCCGGAGGTGTCGGAGGTATCGGTTCGCCAGTCAGAGGTGTCGCAGGTCGCTCACGCCATCTTGGAGCCGTCGGTCGAAGTCGTCCGCCAGCGCGCCGAGGGCGGAGGGGAGGTCACCGCTGAAGACGGGACCATGCATGAGCGCCATCCTCGTTGCGCCGAATGAGACGAGCCGGCGCAGCGTTGGTCCGCTGGCTGGGGTCACCGCGCTGGCCCGGCCGAGGTCCTCGGTCGCGATCGCCGGCGTGACGATGTCACCGTCGGTGCTCACCGGTACCCGGCCGGTCATGGTGAAGAGGTCTCCGACAAAGAGCGTGCGGGTGGTCTCTTCGTAGATCAGGCCGGCGTCCCAGCCGTGGGGCACATGTGGGGTGTCGATCCAGCGCACCCGCTTGCTGCCCAAGTCGAGGACCTCTCCGTCTGGGAGCGCGCGCGGTGGACGGTCCGCCAGGTCGTTGACCGAGACGAGCACACCGGTGCTTCCCTGCACCACCTCGGCTTGCGCCGCTGCGCCCAGCCAGTGGTTCATGGCACCGAGCTCGTCGGCCTCGACGTGGCCGAAGCTGATCCACCGCAGCTGCGAGGGCGGAAGAACGCGGCCGAGGGCCTCGAGGACCGAGGGGAAGAGCTGGCGATGCCCGCAATGCCAGAGAAGGGGCTGTTCGGCCACGATCAGGAACTGGTTGAAGACGAGGTCGGCCTGCTCGACGTAGGTGGAGAAGCGGAAGACATCCTCGGCGATCTCGTGGAACTCGGTCCTCACACCCGAGACGATAAGGTCTGGCGCGGCTCTCGTGTGGTCTCGCAGCGGGATCGGCAACTGCGACGGTCTACCGGTGCGGGATCATGGCCAGGTGCGGTGGCTCAACACCAGGCGGTAGCCGTCTGGATCGACGATAGTGACTCCCCATCGGTCCCAGTAAGGGTTGCGCGCTGCAACGCGCCGACCACCGGCGTCGACGAGCCGACCGATGAGGTGCGGATCGACAGGTCCGCCGACGTAGAGGACGAGAAGGTCTTCGTCGGTAGGGCGCGGCGGCGTCTCCTCTTGCGGGTCGTCGATGAGCTCCAGATGCCACGCCGCCTCCGGCCACCCAAGCATCACGAGGGCGTGGCCGCCCTCAGCTTCCGCCCCGGTTCGGTACAGCACCTGGAGTGCGAGCCCATCAGTCCAGAAGTGCTCGGCCCGCTGCAGGTCGCGGCTGGGGCGGGCGATGCGGAGATGGCTCGACGGGTGCGGCTGCATGCCAACAGCATCCTCGATGATTGCTGTGTCCGCTGACCGATCGGCGAGGGAAACAACCTCCGAGGACCCCGCGGGTGCGCCTTTGACGTGAATGCCACGCCGCCCGGCGGCCAACGCGGCGTCGCCGCCTCCTCCTCGGCCGGGACCTGGCGTCGGACCAGGCGCTACGTTGTCGAGGATGGCAGCGGCGCCCACCCTTATCGTGCTCGTTGGTCTCCCCGCCGCCGACAAGACCACTGAGGCCAGGCGGCTGGCCCAGGAGCACGGGGCATTGCGGTTCACTCCGGATGAGTGGATGATCCCGCTATTCGGCGAGTCCGAGGCGGGCGGCAAGCGCGACGTGCTCGAGGGTCG
>JAJZJY010000519.1 GCA_021809885.1 Actinomycetes bacterium | reverse complement strand
CGAGACGCACGACCCAGCCTCGTACCTGATGCCGGACGGGATCGGCGACTTCACGACATTGCAGATCGAAGAGTTGGGTGACGACCGAGTCCGACTCACCGGCATGTCGGGCCGCGCCCGACCCGAGACGCTCAAGGCGCAGATCGGCTACCGCGACGGCTGGATCGGCGAGGGTCAGGTGGTGTTCTCGTGGCCCGACTCCCCCGGCAAGGCCCAGCGAGCCACGGAATTCCTCCACCACCGCTTCGCGCGGGCTGGGCTGGACCCGTTGGCACTGGACATGCGCTTCCTGGGTGTCGATGCCCTCCACGGTGACGTGGCGCCCCCCATGGCTGCCGATCCCGCCGAGCTGTGCCTCCGCGTCGCCGGGCGGACCCGCACGCGGGAGGAGGCCGACGTCGTGCGCCGCGAGGTCACCCACCTGTGGACCGTGGGCGGGCTGGGCACGGCGTTCGGGACGCCGTCGCCGCCCCGACCGGTGATCGGCCTCTGGCCCACCCTGGTTCCGCGGGACGTCGTGCGCCCCAACTGGCACGTCGAGGAGGTGGCCTGATGGCCGTGTTGGCAGACATCGCCTACGCACGCTCGGGCGATAAGGGTGACACCTGCAACATCGGGATCATGGCCAAGCGGCCGGACCTCTACCCGATGGTTCTCCGACTCGTGACGTCCGAGGCTGTACGGCGCCATCTGGGCGGGCTGGTCCGCGGTGACGTCACCGTCTACCGCCTGGACAACATCGAGGCGGTCAACGTGGTCATGCGCGGCGCCCTGGGCGGCGGCGCCACCCGCACCGTCCGCTTCGACCAGACGGGCAAGGCGATGAGCACGGCGCTGCTGCGCATGCCCCTCGAAGCGGCGCCGTGATCACCCGACCGTTCGACGAGATCTCCGTCGGCGACGCCTGGAGCGGTCGCGGCCGGACGATCACCGAAACCGACGTCGTCAGCTTCTGCTACCTGACCGGGAACTGGCTGGAGATCCACTCGAACGTCGAAGTGGCTGCTGCCACCTCGTACGGGCAGCGGCTGGTGCAGGGCAGCCTGACCTTCAGCCTGATCCCCGGCCTGGTCGCCTGGGACCACCGCTACGTCGTCGCCTTCTACGGCGTCGACCGCCTGCGGTTCCTGCGCCCTGTCTTCATTGGCGACACCGTCCACCCGGAGTTGCGAGTGGTCGAGACGACGCCCAAGGACGACGATCGCGGTGTCGTGGCACTGGCGGTGGAGGTGCGCAACCAGCGCGACGAGGTCGTGCAGGCGGGCGTGTTCAAGCTCTTGGTCCGCCGCGGCTCGCTGCCGCTCTGCGACACTGCTGCCGCCGTGGGCACCACCGACCCCCGGACCGAAGGGTGTACCGATGGATGACGCACTGCTCAGCCCCGACCACCTCGCCTGGCGTGAGGTTGTTCGCGACTTCGTGGCAAGGGAGATCTCACGCGAGTACGTCCGGGTCTGTGACGAAGCCCGCGAGTACCCCTACGAAGCCTACGACAAGGTCGTACGGGCTGGCTGGCTCGGCACGCTCGTCCCCGAGGCCTTCGGGGGCGCCGACTTCGACCTGCTCGCCTACCTGTTGATGCTTTGGGAGCTCGGCCGCTTCGGCGTCGACTTCGGCACCGTGTTCGCCATTCCCGCCTTCTGCGTCATGAACATCGTGCGCCATGGCACCCCCGAGCAGCAGGACCGGTACCTGCGAGCGTTCGTGGAGGGCCGGGTGCGTTTCTCGATCTCGATCACCGAGCCCGAGGCCGGCTCCGACGTGGCCGCGGTCAGCACCCAGGCCACCCTCGACGGCGAAGAGTACGTCTTGAACGGTAACAAGCTGTACGCTTCGGCTGCCCACGCCAAGGACAACGTCATCTGTATGCTGGTGCGCACCGGCCCGGCGGGCGGACGTCACCAGGGTCTCAGCCTCATCCTGGTGCCGAACGACGTCCCTGGCCTCAGCATGAACCGCCTGCCCACCGTGGCTCGCCGGGCCACGGGCACCAACCAGATCTACCTGCAGGATGTGCGGGTCCCGGTCGCAAACGTCATCGGGTCCGCGGGCGACGGGTGGCAGCTCATCCAGGAGCACCTGGAGCTGGAGCGGATCTCCGTGGCCACCTTGTACGCCGCCAACGCCCAGCAGGCTGTCGCCGACGCCGCGGCCTTCGCCAAGGAGCGTGTGCAGTTCGGCAAGCCGATCAGCTCCTTCCAGGTCATAAAGCACACCCTGGCCCAGATGCAGACCGATGTGGACGCTGCGACGGCCCTGGTCCAGCGGGCGGCAACGCGGATGGCCGCCGGCGTGCCGTCGGCCAAGGAGGTCAGCATGGCCAAGCTCTTCGCCTCCGAGACCCTCTACAAGGTCGCTGGGGAGGGCATGCAGATCCTGGGCGGGGCCGCCCAGCTGCCCGAAATGGACATGGAGCGGTACTGGCGCGAGGGCAGGCAGGCCACGATGGGAGCGGGAAGCTCCCAGATCCACCGGTCGATCATCGCCAGGGAGATGGGTCTGTAGTGCGCTTCGGATTGCTCGTCGCTCCGCCCGAGCCCACCGGGATGGCCGCATTGGCCGGCGCTGCCGAGGCGGCGGGCTTCGACCTCCTGGCCCTCGCCGACTCCCAGTCGCTGTTCCGGGAGCTGTACGTGTCCCTGGCCGTGGCCGCTCAAGCCACTTCTCGGATCAGGCTCGCTCCCGGCGTGTCCAACCTCGTCACCCGCCATGTCGCCGTCACCGCCAGCGCCATGGCGACGGTCGATGAGCTGTCCGGGGGGCGGGCCGTTCTGGCCCTGGGCACGGGGGACAGTGCAATCTACAATCTCGGCGAGCGGGCCGTGCGCCTGGCTGACATGGAAGAGGCCGTCCACTCACTCCGCCGTCTGTTCGCCGGCGAGCGTGTCGAGCACCGGGGTCGCCGGGTCCACGTCGGCTGGTCCCGACGTAGGGTTCCGATCTACATGGCGGCGGAGGGACCGAGGACTCTGGAGCTCGCCGGCATGATCGCGGACGGCGTCATCGTCGGTTCGGGACTGGCTCGCGACCACGTCGCTGGCGCACTGGAGCGCCTGGCCGCCGGTGCCGAGCGCGCCGGAAGGTCCCTGGCCGACCTCGACGTGTGGTTCTTCGCCAAGGCGAACCTCGGCAACGACGACCAGACTGCCCTCGACGAGATCCGCATGGGCCTGGCCGCAAGCGCGAACCACTCGTTCAGGTTCTCCACGTTGGGCAAGGGCCTGCCGGCCGAGCTCGAGCCCGCCGTGGCACGACTCCAGCAAGAGTACGCATTCCACCAGCACGAGCAGGTCGGCCCGACCCGGAACGCCGAGCTCGTCGAGGAGCTGGGGCTGGTCTCGTACCTGGCCGACCGATTCGCCGTGGTCGGGACCCCGGCGACCGTAGTCGCCCGTCTCGAGGAGCTCAGAGCGCGAGGCGTGGACCAGGTGCTGCTGACCGCCCTCGTGCCCGACCCGCCGAGGTTCATCGACCTGTGGCGCGACGAGGTGGCACCGCGACTCGAAACCGCCGGCCTGGCTTGCGACCGGTGAGCGGCGCCCTCCCTCCAGAGGTCGGCGGACTGCTTGACGGGCTGGACGCGCCGTCGGGCGGCCCGCTGCAGGGCGTGCGAGTTCTCGACCTCTCGCGGGTCGTGGCGGCGCCGTTCACCACCATGGCGCTGGGGGACCTCGGGGCTACCGTCATCAAGGTAGAGCGGGCCGGGGCTGGCGACGACTGCCGGGCCTGGGGACCCCCGTTCGTCGAAGGCGAGTCGGCCTACTTCCTGTCGGTGAACCGGAACAAGCGGGGCATGGCCGTCGACTTCGCCGCGGAGGAGGGACGGATCGCGGTGCGACGTCTTGCGCTCGAATGGGCCGACGTCGTCGTGGAGAACTTCAAGGACGGCACCCTCGAACGCTGGGGACTTGGCCTGGCGGACCTGCGCCGGGACAACCCGCGCCTCGTCACCGGGTCGGTCCGCGGCTACCCCGAAGGGGACTCCCGGCCCGGGTACGACTTCATCACCCAGGCGTCGAGCGGGCTGATGTCGCTCAACGGGCCGCCCGACGGCGACTTCTACAAGGTCGGCGCCCCCTTCTCGGACCTCAGCAGCGGCCTGTTCCTCCTGAGCGGCATCCTCGCGGCGCTGTTCCACCGTCAGCAGTGCGGGACCGGCCAGCACATCTCGGTGTCGCTGTGGGAGTCCCAGGTCTCGCTGCTGGTCAACGCCAACCAGGCCTATCTGTTCTCGCAGCGGGCCCCTCGGCGGATGGGCAACG
>JAJZJY010000518.1 GCA_021809885.1 Actinomycetes bacterium | reverse complement strand
GTTGTTGATGGCGGCCCGCATCGCGGCGGTCGTCTGGCCGAGGAGTGCGGCGAGCATCGAGACGACCGCCGGGTTGCTGGCGTCCTGGCGTTGCACCTCGATCTCCGGTATCTGCCTGTTGCCGACAAGCACCCGTCCCTGCCGGTCGAGGATCTCGCCGCGGGGGGCGGGGATGTAGACCGTCAGGTAGGAGACGGACTGCAGCTGCTGGGTGGCCGCGGCACGCTGCGTCTGGAGGAACACCAAGCGGATGAGGAGCGTGGCGAACAGGCACACGATCACCACCAGGACGGAGCGGAGCCTCGTCTCCCCCTGGGTCCCCGAACCATCGGGCAGCATCAGCGCGCCACCGCGCCGGCGCCCTGGCGGGCGCGCCGACGGACGACTCGGATGCCGGGCATGGGCCCGTTTCTACCGTGTTGCCGCTTCCAGTCGGCGGCACCGGCACGCCAACCTGAACAGGGTTTCAGGACCCCGAGGGCGCCGGCGCCTGCCCGCCACGACGCCGGCGACCCGGGAAGCCGGCGAAACCGCGCGCTGCCGAGGGAACTGCGCGCATCCGCCACCGAATGCCGTCTCCGGTGCGCGCGGTTGCCTCCCGTGCGCGCGGAAAGGGGGGCCGGCGTGGCCGGCGTGGCGGGGTCGGTCTTACGCCGGGTTACCAGCGGCCCCGGTGGATGACGTCGCCGGCGGGGCGCCGGCGCTCGGGGCGGCCCGACCCGCGGACGGGGGCCTCCTCTGCGCGCCGGCCGACGGAGACGGCGCCGATCGGCACGAGCTCCGGCGGGATGCCGAATGCCGCCCGCAGGCCGTCGTGGCGCTCGGGCTGGACGCCGAAGAAGCAGGCACCGAGCCCCAGGTCCACCGCCTGCATGAGCATCAAGAGCGCGGCCATGCCCGTGTCGATGTCCCAGTACGGCGCCGGCCAGCGGGTCTCGTCCCGGTCGGTCCAGCCCTTGTCGGGCTCCGCGTAGCGCTCCAGGTAGGCGGCCTTGTGCGAGCAGCACACGACGATCAGGGGCGCCCGACGCAGGCTCGGCGCGACGCCGGGGACGTGTTCCCAGAACCGCTCGCGGTCGCCGGCGTCCTCGAGGGCGAGGAAGCCCCAGCCCTGGCTGAAGCCGGCCGACGGAGCCCGCAGGGCGGCGGCGAGGACCTGATCTGCGGCGCCGGCCGGCAAGGGCTCGTCCAGGTAGTCGCGGACCATCCGGCGCCGGCGAAGGACCTCGGAGAACTCCATCGGCCCATTGTCGTTCTCCCGGAGGCAGGCCCAGATCCGGAGCGCACGTGGAGCGGCTCGTTGCCGTTCTCAGGGTGTTGCGAGGATGGCTTGCGGACGGCGGGTGACGATCCGCGTGCCGGGGAGGGCCACGGCCATCTCAGCGATGCCGCCGGGGTCGGAGGTCACCGCCAACGCAACGCCCAGGGGGGCGCAGACTGCCACGACGTGAGCGCGTCGTCGGCGGTAGGAGACATGCTCCGGCCGCCGAGCGCCTCCAATGCCTGGACGACATCCTCGTCAAGGCTCAGCGTAACGCGGCGCTTCTTCATATATCTATCGTACCCGTGTCGACGGCCTCGCCGCCCACCGCCTTGCCCCGCAAGCGGGTGGCGAACCAGTCGCTCAGCAAGGCCCCGGCCTCGCCGGCGGCGATCCCTGACTCCACGACCAGCTCGTGGTTGAGCCTGGGGTCGACGCAGAGGTTGTAGAGCGAGCCGCAGGCGCCGGCCTTGGGGTCGAAGGCGGCGAACGACACACGCTCGACCCGGGCGGCGACCAGCGCGCCGGCGCACATCGGGCAGGGCTCCAGCGTGGTGAAGACGCTGCAGCCCGTGAGGCGCCACGTGCCGAGGACGGCGGCGGCGCGGCGCAGGGCGAGGACCTCGGCGTGGGCGGTCGGATCACCGGACGCCTCCCGCTCGTTGCCGGCGCCGGCGAGCACGCGGCCGCCCCGCGCCACCACCGCCCCCACGGGCACATCGCCCCGCCTGCCGGCGGCGCGGGCCTCGGCCAGGGCGAACGCCATCAGCTCCTCGTCGGTCACGCCGAGACGGTACCGGTACGCTGAGCCGGGATGAGCACCGGAGGCCAGCTCGAGCCGGCAGGGTGGGACCTGGACGTGGCAGCGGCGATGCTGCGGGCGGACACCGCCGACGTCGACAACCTGCTCGACGTCCTCGCCGACAAGCTCGAGCGGATCCTCGGCCGGCGGGTGCAGGTGCAGCGGGAAAGTGGTTTCCGACGATCCAAGCGCGTGGCGAAGATCGTGGTCGATGCAGGCGGGAAGCGCCTGGAGGCGTCGAGAGGCCGGGCGGGGGCGACCTTTGGCGAAGTCCATGCGGTGCGCGGCATCACCCTCCGGACGACCGAGATCAGCGCCGAGGACTGGCTCGACCGGCTCGTCGAGCTCGTCAAGGCGGAGGCCGGCCGCAGCGGTGACGTCCGGGCGGCCCTCGGGAGGTTGCTGGAATGAGTGACGAGCTCGAGCAGTTGCACGTCCCGCCCGACGCCCTGCACCGGCTGCAGGAGCTGGAGGGCCGCGGGCAGGCGCGCCCGTTCTTCACGAGCGACCTGTCCGTGAACGAGTTCCTGCTCGTGAAGGAAGCCGGCTTCGACCCCCGCGGCCTCGTCTACGGCAGCTCGATCTACCACATCGGCCTGCAGCGGCGGAACTGGGCGCAGAGCATGGAGCTCGAGCGGCTCACCCAGGCCATGTACACGGCCCGGGAGCTCGCCATGGCCCGCATGGAGGCCGAGGCCGACGTGCTCGGCGCCGACGGCATCGTCGGGGTGCGACTCGACATCAACTACTACGACTGGGGCAAGCACTCGGCGGAGTTCATCGCCGTCGGCACCGCCGTGTCGTCGCGCGCCACGCCAGGAGCCTGGAAGACCGACGAGGGCAAGCCGTTCACGAGCGACCTCTCCGGGCAGGACTTCTGGACCCTCCTGCAGTCGGGCTACCTGCCGCTCGGACTGGTGCTCGGCACGTGCGTCTACCACGTCGCCCACCGGGGGCCGATGGCGGCGGCCATGCAGTCCATGGCCAACCAGGAGCTCGAGAACTTCACCCAGGGCCTCTACGACGCCCGTGAGCTGGCCATGACACGCATGCAGGAGGAGGCGCTCCGCCTCGGCGCCGAGGGCATAGTCGGCGTGCACCTCGAGGAGAAGAGCCACTTCTGGGGCAGCCACGTCATCGAGTTCCTCGCCGTCGGCACGGCCGTGCGCCCTGCGCCTGGCGCCACCGGGCCCGGCCACCCGGAGCTCATGCTGCCGATGGACACCTGATGCCGGTCACCGAGGGCGCCCCCCTCGCCGGCGCAGGCTGGTCGAGCTCCCTCTCGGTCGCCGAGCACGTCGCCGTCCGGGAGGCGGGCTTCACGCCTCGTGGCCTGGTCATGGGCAGCAGCGTCTACCGGCTGGGGCCCAACTACTCGCCGACGGTGTACAGCCAGTCGACGGGCTACGGCCAGCCGGGCCGGATGGGCGGGCCGTGGATGGGCGGTGGGGGAGGGCCGGGGATGGGCGGTGGCGCCTGGGGAGGTCGCTTCTCGTTCCCCGGGTGGGTGAAGTACTACACCTGGTCCGACCTCGGCGGGGGCGGGATGGGCGCCATGGGCGGCTACGGGGGGATGGGCGGCTTGGGGCCGGCGGCAGTCGCGTGGGAGCGCGTCACCTACGAGCAGGGGGTGGAGGAAGCCGCCCGGCTGGCGCTCGAACGCATGGAGGCGGAGATCCGAGTGCTCGGCGCGCACGGAGCCATCGCCGTGCGGCTCAACTTCCGGTACCTGGAGGGCCTCGTGTCGACCATCGAGTTCACAGCGTTCGGGACCGCCGTGGGCCGGGCGGGCGCCGGCGAGCTGCCCAGGCCGTTTACCTCGCACCTCGACGGCCAGTCGCTGCTCAAGCTCCTGCGGGCGGGCATGGTGCCCGTCACCGCCGCCGTCGGGACCGGCTCGGTGATGGCCGAGTTCCCCCGCTGGGGTGGGGGGGCGATGGAGCTGCGCCCGTTTGGTGATGCCGTCGAGATGTCCCGGCGCCTCGCCGGCGAACGCCTGCAGCGTGCGGCGCGCACCTCCGGATGGGCGGTCCTCGGCACCCTCGCCGCCGTCTCGCTCGCCGGCGAGGGGGAGGGCGAGGTGAGCACGACCGTGCTGACCGGAACCGTGGTGAGGCGCTTCGCCGTCGGCCACTGGGAGCGGCTGCCGCTGCCGGTGATGCGGCTGTCCCGGCCGTGAGCGGGCCGGCGGGTGCGGCCGGCGGCG
>JAJZJY010000517.1 GCA_021809885.1 Actinomycetes bacterium | reverse complement strand
CTGATCCTCGTCGCGGGTTCCCTCTACGTCGTCGGCGCTGCCCGGGCGGCGCTCGGGCTGCGCCCGTCGTAACAGGTAGCCTCCCGCCCGTCATGGACCGGACACTCGTCATCGCCAAGCCGGACGCCGTCGCACGGGGACTCGCCGGCGAGGTCCTCGCCCGGCTGGAGCGCAAGGGCCTGAGGCTCGTCGCCGCCGAGCTGCGCACGCTCGACCGGGAGACCGCCGCGCGGCACTACGCCGAACACGAGGGCAAGCCCTTCTTCCAGGACCTCATCGCCTTCATCACCCGCTCGCCAGCAATGTTCATGGTCGTCGAGGGGCCGGCCGACACCTGGAAGGTCGTGCGCACCCTCATGGGGGCGACCAACCCGGCGGAGGCCGCTCCCGGGACCATCCGGGGCGATCTCGGCACGGAGATGACCGAGAACCTGGTTCACGGCTCCGACGGGCCGGAGTCGGCCAGGCGGGAGATCGGCATCTTCTTCCCTGCACTGGCCGGCTGAGCGATAGATTTACGCCGTCCGGCGGGTGGACCCGGCGGCCGCCGCCCGGTAGCCTCATCCGGCGTCCCGGACCCGCAGACAGGAGGCTCCGTCCCGTGTCCGACAGCTTCTTCTCCGGGTTCTTCGGCCGCGACATGGCCGTCGACCTGGGCACTGCCAACACCCTCATCTACGTCCGGGGCCGCGGGATCGTGCTCAACGAGCCGTCCGTGGTCGCCGTCAACGTGAAGGACGACCGCCCGCTCGCCGTCGGTGCCGACGCCAAGCGGATGATCGGCCGCACCCCGGGCCACATCCAGGCGATCCGGCCGCTGCGCGACGGCGTGATCGCCAACTTCGACATCTGCGAGAAGATGCTCGCCTACTTCATCCGCAAGGTGCACGGCTCGCACCGCTTCGCCGCCAAGCCCCGGATGGTGATCTGCGTCCCGTCGGGCATCACCGGTGTCGAGCAGCGGGCGGTCCAGGAGGCGGCCGAGTCGGCAGGCGCCCGTAAGCCGGCCCACATCATCGAGGAGCCGATGGCCGCTGCGATCGGGGCGGGCCTGCCGGTGCACGAGCCGACCGGCAACATGGTCGTGGACATCGGCGGGGGCACGACCGAGGTGGCCGTGATCTCCCTCGGTGGCATCGTGACCAGCCAGTCGGTCCGTATCGGCGGCGACGAGCTCGACGAGGCGATCATCCAGTTCATCAAGAAGGAGTACAGCCTGGCCCTCGGCGAGCGCACGGCCGAGGAGATCAAGATCGCCCTCGGGTCGGCGTGCCCGCTGGAGGAGGAGCTCCACGCCGAGATCCGGGGCAGGGACCTGATCACGGGCCTGCCCAAGACGATCGTGACCAGCACCGAGGAGATCCGCGAGGCGATCGAGGAGCCGGTCGCTGCGGTCGTCGACGCGGTGAAGGTGACCCTGGACAAGACGCCACCGGAGCTGGCCGCCGACATCATGGAGCAGGGCATCGTGCTGACCGGCGGCGGCGCCCTGCTGCACGGCCTCGACGCCCGGCTGATGGCAGAGACGGGCATGCCCATCGTGATCGCCGACAACCCCCTCCATTCCGTGGTGATCGGCAGCGGGCAGTGCCTGGAGGAGTTCGAAGCGCTCAAGGCGGTCCTCATGTCCGCCAACGTCCGCTGAAGCCTGGTTGGCTCTCGTCCGCCGCCCGGCGCGACTGCGTTACGTGGTCGCCCTTCTCGTCCTGGTGTCGCTGACCCTCATCAGCCTCGACGCCAGCGGACGGGGCCGCTCGACCCTGCAAGGCGTGCGCGGGGCGTTCAACGCCGTGCTGGCGCCGGTCCAATCCGGCATCCACGCCGCCCTCCGTCCCGTCGGCAACTTCTTCACCGGTGCCGTCGACTACGGCCGGCTGCAGGCGGAGAACACCCTCCTGCGCACCGAGCTCGACCAGCTGCGCGCCACCGAGGCGTCGGCGGCGTTCTACCAGCAGCAGGCCGACCAGGTCCTGGCCCTCCAACACCTGCCGTTCGTCGCCGGCATCCCCAAGGTGACGGCTCAGATCATCAACATCGGCTCCTCCAACTTCTCCGCTTCCGTCACGATCGACAGGGGGCGCTCCGCCGGCGTACTCGTCGGTCAGCCGGTCGTCGCCGCCGGCGGCCTCGCCGGCAGCGTCGTCGCCGTCACCGCCCACACCGCCAGGGTGGACCTGATCACAGACCCGAGGTTCGTCGTCGGCGTGAGCCTGCCGGACCACAACACCGGGTCGGCGGCCGGGCAGGGACCAGGCGACTCCGTGCGGGTCACGGTCGTGCCGGCGAGCGCGCCGGTCCCCAAGCTGCACAGGGGGGAGATCCTCTCGACCTCCGGCCTGCAGATGGAGCTGTTCCCGCCGGGCATCCCCGTCGGGCGCATCGCCACCGTCGCCGTGCCACCCGGAGAGCTCGAACCGGTGGCCACCGTCACCCCGTTCGTGAACGCGGCCCGGCTCGGCTACGTGGACGTCCTGCTGTGGTCCCCGCAGTGAGCCCGGCCAACGCGGCGCGCCTGCGCATCGCCGCCGTGCTGGTTTGCGGGATCGTGATGCAGACCACCTTCGGCACCGACCTCCGCATTGAAGGGGTGGCCCCCGACTTCATGCTGCTCCTGGCGGTCGCCGGCGGGCTGGCGGCCGGCCCTGGCGGGGGTGCCTTCATCGGGTTCTCGGCCGGCCTCCTTGCCGACCTGTCCCTCACGGCCACCCCGCTCGGGGTGTACGCCCTCTCGTGGTGCCTCGTCGGTTTCGCCGTCGGATGGGCTCGCCTCAACGTCCTGCCCGAGGGCCGGCCCGTCCAACCGTTGGTCGGGCTGGCGGCCACCGCCGGGGGCCTGATCGTGCTCCTCGTCGTCGGCGCGCTCTCCGGCCAGGGGGCCTTCACCGCCGCCGGCAAGGCGTGGCTCGTGCGTGTCGGCATGGTGGAGGCCGCCTGGAATGCCGTCCTCGTGATCCCTGTCACCGCCCTCATGAGACGCGCCGCCCGAGGCACCCGCGGCGCCGACCGGCTGGGACGTACCGACGCGCTCGTCGCCGGGTGACAGGTAGTGGTGATAGGTAGTAGATGGTGACCGTCCCCGAGCACACCGACACCACCCGGCTCCGGCTCACGGTGATCCTGGTCGTCGTCGGATGCCTCTTCGCCTCGCTGCTCGTGCGGCTCTGGTTCCTCCAGGTCGTCCAGGCGCCCGCCGCCGACAAGCAGGTGGTGGCGGCGTCCTACGTGACGGTGTACGTCCCCGCTCCCCGCGGCGAGATCCTGGACCGCTACGGGCGGGTCCTCGTTGCCAACCGGCAGGTCCCGATGATCGAGGCCGTGCAGGCGGCAGCCTCCGACGCCGGCCTCGTCTCCCGCCTCGCCGCCCTGCTCGGCATGACCGTCGAGGCGACCAGGGCGGCCATCCTCAACAACCAGTACTTGCCGCTCGCTCCCGTCCCGATCTACCTCGGCGCATCGGCGTCGCAGATCCTCTACATCGAGGAGCACCGTTCGCTGTTCCCGGCGGGGGAGGTCACCGCCACCACCGCTGACCAGCCCTACGTCACGCCGCTCGGCGAGTCCGCCGGCGAGCTGCTCGGCTACGTCGGGCAGGTCACCGCCCAGGAGCTCCCGATCCTGCAGAAGGCGTACCCGGCGAAGCACTATGCCGCCGGTGACATCGTCGGCCAGGCCGGGCTCGAGGCGCAGTACGAGCGCTACCTCGCCGGCGTTCCCGGCCGGATCGAATACGAGGTCAACGCCCAGAACCAGGTGCTCGGCGTGTACCGCTCCATCCCGCCGATACCGGGCGACAACCTCCGCCTCACCATCGACGCCAAGGTCCAGCAGGTTGCCGACGAGGCGATCCTCCAGGGCGAGAAGGCGGCGCGGGCGACGCCGGCGTCGCCGCAGCCGGGCTACTACAAGGCGCCTGCGGGGGCGGTCGTCGTCGAGGACCCGCACAATGGCCAGATCGTCGCCATGGCGACCGAGCCGGCCTACGACCCCAACTGGTTCGACCAGGGCATCACGAAGGCGGAGTACCGCCAGCTCGCCAAGGAGCCCGGGGTCTTCGAGAACCTGGCGACCCAGGGGCAGTTCGCTCCCGGTTCGACCTTCAAGCTGGTCACCGCCACCGCCGGGCTCGAGTCCGGGCTGGTGACGCCCAACTACATCTTCAACGACACCGCCGGTGTTATCCGGATCGGCAACCAGCTCTTCCACGACGACAACGGCATCGGCGCCGGCTACATCGACCTCGTTACTGCTCTCACGGTCTCGTCGGACAACTACTTC
>JAJZJY010000516.1 GCA_021809885.1 Actinomycetes bacterium | reverse complement strand
CGGCTGGCGCCGGCGAGGGCGTGCGCACGGCGAGGGCGGCGGGCGGCGCCGGCGAGGGCGTGCGCACGGCGAGGGCGGCGGGGGGCGGGGTGGCGCACATGGGGAGGGAGGCGGACGGCGAGGTGGCCGACATGGGTGACGGCACCGTGCGTGTCCGCGTGCGCATGTGGCCGATCGGCGTCCGGCTCGGCGGCGGGCACCGGTTGCGGCTGCAGGTCTCCGGCGGCGCCCACCCGCTCTACGCCCGCAACCTGGGTGGGGGAGAGCGGCTCGCCGAAGCGACTGCCATCGTTCCTGCCAACCACGAGATCCACCACGACCCGGACCATCCGTCGTCAGTGCTGTTGCCGCACGCGATGCTCTGAGCGGGCAGCCGTGGCGGGGGGTGGGGTGCGAGAGCGTGGCGGCGGGCGGGGAGGGGGCGGGGAGGGGGCGGGGAGCGGGCTGCGGGCGGGGAACGGGCTGCGGGCTGCGTGGCGGCTGGCTTGTCGAGGCGCTTCAGGGGCAAACCGCGCGCAGCTGTTCATTCTGCGCGCAGCCAGGACGAAATGGCGCCTCCGGTGCGCGCAGTTAGCCTGACTGCGCGCGAGTCGCCCGGCGCGCGTGACTTCGTGACCCCGCATTTGGTGCGAACTGCCCGACACGGAGCCTGCAGGGGCGGGATGGGGGCGCTCGAGCCGCTCCCGATGAGCAGCAGGCGCGATGGCCTCCAGTCCCAGGGCATCGGCCGGGTCCAGGACCACGACGCGAACGGCTCATGGGTCGTCGGCGAGCAGCGCATCGGTTGCCGGGTCGGGCTCCCCGCCAAACCAGCGGTCGAGCACCGACTGCCACGGCCCATCCGGGTCGGAGCGGAGGAACAGCGTCATCGACGACCGTAGCTTCATGGCATCGATCTCCCCGAGCAGGTCGCCGGCGCTGCTGGCCGGCGCCTCGGCGGCGGCCATGGCGGACTCTCGCAGCCTGGGTCCGAGCACCGGATGGCGGAGGTAGGCACGGGCTTCCTCGAGCGAGCGGATGGCGAAGTGCCTTGCCGTGGGCGAGCGGCCCAGACCGTCGATCTGGGGGAAGACGAACCACATCCAGTGGCTCGCCTTGCGGCCGGAGCGCAACTCGGCGATCGCCCGGGCGTAGATCCCGCCGGCGTCCTGGGCGTCGACGAAGCGTTGGAGGTCGCTGGGCGCAAGGTCCATGCAGATGACCTTGTCTGTTCCGGCATTGGCACGCAGGGTCGGTCCGCTGGCTCGGTGTGAACGGAGGAACCCGGCCGCACCGGTGCCCCAGGCGAGGACCATGATCCCGTAGAGGCCGAGGGGTGCGGCGGCCGCCGGGCCCCAGGCGGCCGTCGCGAGCGCGGCGGCGACGGCGAAATCGCGCATCGACGTGGTGAGGAGAACGGCGCGGCCGACGGCCAGGCCCTCCCCGGTGATCCTCGTGATCGCCCGCCCGGCGATGCCCGAGCCCAGGAGGAACAACACGAACGCGCCACCGACGGCCAGGTAGCGGATGGTGACGTGCGCTTCCCCGGCGACGAGGGCGACGAGGGCGGTGACCGCTCCGGTGGCGGTTCGCGCCGCGGCGCGGTGGATCCTGGCCGCAGCCGGGAACATGGCCCTCCGGGCCGCAAGACCTGCGGTGAGCGGCACCGCCACCACGAGGATCAGTTGGACGATCACCGACGAGGTGTGGACCGCCGCCGACCCGCCTTGCAACGTGAGGATCGGGCCGGCCAGGACGACGCTGGCCAGCGTGGACCCCGCCAGCACCCCAGCGGCGAGGGCCGCCGCTCCGCCGGCCATCGCAGTCGTCGCCACCGAGGCGATCTCGCAAGGGGCTACACCAGCGGCGAGGACCCCGTCGCGCAGTGGCCCGGATGGCACCAGTCTCGCCACCGTCCACGCCAGGGCCGGCAGGACGGTGATGCCTGTCACCACGGATACGGCGAGCGAACGCCGGGCTGTGCGGAGGTGGGAGAGCTCCCGGGGGTCGATCGTGATGCCGGTCGCGAACACAAGGATGGCGAGAAGAGCTTCGATCCCGTCACGGTTGGCCACCCACCGCATCGGACTGGGCAGCGCCAGGCCAGCCGCCGCAGCCACGACGACCGCGGCCAACTCCGGGTAGCGGGCGATGGCGCGTAGCACCCGCCTGGCGACGATGCCCATGCCCGAGCGTACGACCGGACCCCCATAGGATCGGTGAACGGCGCAGATCAGAGGGAATCGTTGACTCGCATGGCGACCGAGACCGGGTGTGCGGCTGGTGCCGGCGGTCGCGAACCTGGGTGCCGCCGGGAGCACTGTGGGCGTGCGCCTCACACCGGCTCCGGTGGTCGCGTTCGCCGACGACGACTCGTGGTGGGGCTTCCGGAGCGCTCGCACCCAACCTGCGTGACGATGAGCGCCGCACCGCTGGGCGTCCCGCCCCGGGGCCCCGGCCGGAGCGGACTGCTCGATCGATGCAGGACTCGTGGGCGCGTCGAGCCCAGGTCGAAGTCGTTGGTCGTGTTGGCCCGCACCTAGGCCTAGTCGCGCCACCGCTGGCGAGTCTGATCCAGGCTTCAGGTCAGGCGACTCCTGGCTCAGCGCTCGTAAGAGTCCACGGCTACTGACAGTCCACGGCTACTGCGAGGGCTGCGCAGATCGCCCGCAGACGCTCGCCACCGAGCCGGCCCACCCGCTGAACCAACACCGCTACCGACACGCTCTCGACGGAGTCCAGGTTGACAGCGCAACGGCGAGGTACAGGGTCCTCGCCCGGCTCCAGCACCACCTCGCTGGCCAGCCCCCGGATCGTGGTCGTGCACGGTCCGATCAGCGTTCGACGCAACCGCGGGATGGCAGCATCCCGCGAGAGGACCACGACGGGTGGGCGTCGTAGGCGGAGTAGGCCGCGTCGATCTCGGCTGCACGGTGTCTGGCCAGCAGGGCGGCCAGGGCCTCATCGAGCAGAGCAGCGTCGGCGACGCCAGCGCGCGCCTCCCGGGCGCTGGTCAGGAGCTGCTCGTCGACTGTCGTGCTCACGCGGACGCGCGCCATGCCACAACTATGCTACAAGCATGCCATAGAGGTCCCGGGACATTGGTTGGACTCGATCCGCAGCCCGTGCCGCGGCGAGGACCGCATCGTCGCCGACGCCGGAGAGCGACTCGTCGTGGACGGTGTCGACCTCGTGGCACGCCTGGCGGAGCATCTCGGCGTGGCGGAGGCCGAGGTTCTCGTCGAGCTCCAGCCTCACGCCACCGTCGATGAACCGGCCGGCGGGACGCCCAGGGCTGTAGCTGGCATGCCCTGCCCTTGCCGGCCGGCAATGCTGGATGTTCTGTCTGCACGAACTGTGCAGGACAGTAAGCTGTGCTAAATACTAGATCCATCGCCATTTCGGCGGCTCTCCGGTCTCGCGTGCCCGTGCAGATGGATCGTTCGGAACGTCTGGGGGGCTGGGAGCGTCTGGGGAGTATGAGGGATGTACGGGCAGCGTTGGGGGGCGTTGCCGCCGTCGCTGCCTTGACGCTGGTGGCGGGGAGTTGCGGTCATTCCGGCGTGCCGGTCTCCTCCCAGCCATCGTCTGGGGCGTCCGGTGACCTCGACAGATCCCGGGCCGAGCGTGGCGCTGGTGGCTTTCATCCAGCCCTGGATCTCGCTCCGGCGGATGCCACCGCGAACTGACGGGTCTTCTGCGGGCCTCCGGGTGCTCCCGCCATCTCGCGAGGACGACACAGCGCAAATCGGGCGCCGGCGCTCACCAACAGTAGAGGACAAAGCGCTGGTCAGCAGCATATTGGCGTCGATGTGGGGGGCTGGAGGCGGTGAGCCGGCCTGTAGGCGGGGTTCTGTTCACCGGTCCGTTTCCGGGGTCCGGGTCGGTGGCCATCCATCTGTGCGGTCTACCTGGGGACATCGGCCGGGCCAGCCGTCCCCTGCTCGACCTTGCTCCGGGTGGGGTTTACCGAGCCGCCCGGGTCACCCCGGGCGCTGGTGCGCTCTTACCGCACCGTTTCACCCTTGCCTGTGACGGCGGTGCCGTCCATCGGCGGTCTGTTCTCTGTGGCACGTTCCTGCGAGTCACCTCGACTGGCTGCTGGCCAGCACCCTGCCCTGCGGAGCCCCGACCTTCCTCGACCGGGTCGTGCCCGGCCGCGGCCACCCGGCCGGCTCACCGTCCGGCGCCAGACTAGCGGGCGGCATGCCACGGTGACGTCGGTACAGCGGGCGCCGGGCGCTCGGCCGCCGTGGCACGATCCCCGCCCGGGCCGTAGCGTCTGCGGGGTGACGTTGCGATCG
>JAJZJY010000515.1 GCA_021809885.1 Actinomycetes bacterium | reverse complement strand
GCGTCACTGCGCGTGGGGGCTACACGGCGGTGCCCCCGGAACGTTGGAAGGTTGTTGTCGTCCAGCGACGACGCGCTTCCAAAGTTCGCCGTGGGATGCCCCGGCGTCAGGACAGCCGACCGCGGAGAGTGGGCGACGGGCTGCGACGGAGTCGGCAACATAGGTCGAAAGCGTGCGACACGGGCCGGGACGCTCGCGACAGAACCGCCGGCTGGTTTGCTCGCCGACCGCGGGTCGGGTCCCTGTCAGGGCGCGGCCACCGCCAGCCGCCGGCGGGTCTGCTCAACGTCCACGCTCATCTGCGCCACCAGGTCGTCGACGGAGTCGAAGCGCTCCTGGCCGCGCTGGCGACCGAGGAACTCGACCCGTGCCCGCTGGCCGTAGAGATCGCCGGCGAAGTCGAGGACATGTGCCTCGACGAGCGATCCGTCCGCATCGTCGTAGAAGGTGGGGCGCCTCCCCACCGACACGCATGCGCCCCTCCGAGTGCCGTCCTCTCCGGCGTACCAGCCGGCGTAGACGCCGTCGGCGGGGACAGCGACGTCAGCCGCCACACTCACGTTGGCCGTCGGGAACCCGAGCTCCCGCCCCCGCGCGTCGCCGGGCACCACCGAGCCCCGCACCTGGTGGGGCCGGCCCAGCAGACCGGCGGCGGCCTCGACATCGCCGGCGGCGATCAGCGCCCGGATGCGGGTGGAGGAGACGGCGGCGCCGCTCTGGGCGAGCAGGCCCAAGCCGTCGACCTCGAAGCCGAGCTCGTCGCCGAGGCGGCGGAGCATGGCGACGTTGCCGGCACGGGCGCGGCCGAAGTGGAAGTCCTCCCCGACCACGACAGCGCGCGACCGGACGAGGCCGACGAGCACCTCGCGCACGAAGCGGTCGGGCTCCTCGGCGGCGCGCTCGCGGTCGAAGTGCACGACCACGGTGACGTCGACGCCCGTGGACGCCAGCAGCTCGAGCTTCTGATCGAGGTCCGTGAGGATCCTGGGGGCCGACTCGGGCCGAACGACCGACGCCGGATGGCGATCGAAGGTCACCACCACCGAGGCGCACCCGAGCCGGCTGGCGGCGTCCCGGGTGCGCGCGATCAGCGCCCGGTGGCCGAGGTGTACCCCGTCGTAGGCGCCGATGGTGACGGCGCTGCCGTCGCTCACCACGCCCGGCGCCGGCACGGGCTGGTCGACGGCGCCGAGCTGGATGACCTCCATCGCCGGGCGAGGCTACTCAGCGCGTCGCGTGTCGCTCGCCGGCTCCCCCACCAGCACGACCGCCGGCTTGAGCCGGCCGGGGGCGCCGGCCGGCTCGTACACCGCGAGGAGGTCACCGCCGGCGTCGAGCACCGCCCAGGGCCCATCGCCGGCGACACCCAGCGCGCCGGCGTCGAGGACCTTCCCGTGACCGACGCCCGCCGCGACCGGCCCGGACACGCGCAGCACCGCCATGCCCGGCAGGCACGCCGCCGGCGGCAGGACGTGCGCCACGCCCACCTCCTCCAGGGGGACGGCGTCGGCGAGTGCCCACTGCCCGACCGCCGTCCGGCGCAGGGACCGGAGGTGGGCGCCGCCACCGAGGAGCGCGCCGAGGTCGGCGGCAAGGGAGCGTATGTAGGTGCCCGACGAGCATGCCACGTCGATGGCGAAGACCGGGCCCCCCCCGAGGGGCCCTGGGTCGGGACGGTCGGGCGGCGACAACTCGAACCGTTCGACCGTCACCTCCCGGGGAGCCCGCTCCACCTCCACTCCCTGGCGGGCGAGCTCGTGGAGGCGCCGGCCGCCGATCTTCACAGCCGAGACCATGGGCGGTACCTGCCGGATCGAGCCGGTGAGACGGTCGGCGGCCGCTCGGGCCTGCTCGAGAGAGACCCCTGCCATGTCCCACCGCCCCGTCACCTCGCCGGCGGCGTCCAGGGTCGTGGTGGCGACCCCCAGCACGACCTCGCCGTGGTACTGCTTCGGCATCCCGGTGAGCCAGCGCAGGAGCCGGGTCGCCCGCCCCAGACCTACCAGCAGCACGCCGGTGGCGTCGGGGTCCAGCGTGCCGGCGTGGCCGACCCGCTTCTGACCGAAGACGCGCCGGCACCGGGCGACCACGTCGTGGCTCGTCATGCCGGGCGGCTTGTCGACGACGAGCAGCCCGTCTGTCAGGGTTCCTCCCCTGCCCGCAGCCCCCGGAGGATCTCCTCGACCCGCTGGCCGCTGGCGACGGCCGGGTCGGCGGAGAACGTGAGATGCGGGGTGCACTTCATGCGGACCTGCCGACCGACGGTGGCCTGCAGCCGGACCCGGGCCTCGCCGAGAGCGGCGACCGCTTCCGGTCCGAGCGTGGCCAACAGGACAGTCGCGTGGCGCAGGTCCGGGTCGGTCCTCACACCCGTCACGGTGAGCAGAGTCAGGCGGGGATCGGCGTCGGCGAGGCGCTCGATCTCCTCGGCGAGCACCTCCCGCAGCACCTCGTTGACGCGCGCTGTCCGGGCGTAGCGCCCGGTCGGCTGTCGATGTGCGCTCATCGGTCCTCCGACACCAACCAGTCCCGGTGGGTGGCGGTCACCTCCGCCTCCGGGAACGACCACACGAACCTCTCCACGGCGTCGAGCACGTCGCCGGCCTGCGTCGCCGACGCCGACACGGTCGCCACGCCGATCGTCGCCCGCTGCCAGATCTCCTGGTGGTCGACCTCGGCGGCGGCCACGGAGAAGCGCCGCCGGCAGCCCTCGACGATGGGCTTGACGACGGCCCGCTTCTCCTTGAGCGAGTGAACCCGCGGCAGGTGCAGCTCGACCTCGAGCGACGCGACGTGCACCGAGCCCCCTACGTCCGGGGGATCTCCCGCTCCTCGAACGTCTCGATGACGTCCCCCTCGCGGAGGTCCTGGTTGTTGGACAACCCGATGCCGCATTCGAAACCGGCGGCCACCTCGCGTACGTCCTCCTTGAACCGCCGCAGCGAGGTGACGGCGCCCTTCCAGATGATGACGCCGTCTCGGAGGAAGCGAACCCGGGAGCCGCGGGTGATCACACCGCTGCGGACGTGGCAGCCGGCGACCGCTCCGACGCGGGGTATGCGGAAGATCTCCCGGACCTCGGCCTCGCCGGTGATGACCTCCTCGTACTCCGGGGAGAGCATCCCGACCATCGCGCTCTCGATGTCCTCGATGAGCTTGTAGATGATCTCGTATGTCCGGATCTCGACATCCTCCGCCTCGGCCAGGTCACGTGCGCCGCGGTCGGGGCGAACGTTGAAGCCGATGATCGTGGCGTTGGACGCCGCAGCCAGGCCGACGTCGTTGGCGGTGATCCCGCCCACCGCCCGGTGGACGAACGACAGCTTCACCTCGTCGCGCTCCAGCTTGCGGAGGCTCTCCGACACCGCTTCGAGCGAACCCTGCGTGTCCGCCTTGAGCACCAGGTTGAGTGTCGCCGTCTCTCCCCGCTGGATCTGCTCGAAGATGTCCTCGAGCTTGGCGCCCGTGCCGGTGGCCGACGAGGTGCGGCGCTGGCTGGCTTGGCGGGAGCGCTGCTCGCGCTGTTCGGCGATGTCGCGGGCGGTGCGTCCCTTCTCCACGACGCGCAACTCGTCGCCGGCGTTGGGGACCGTGTCGAAGCTCAGCACCACGACCGGGAACGACGGCGGCGCCTCCTTGACGTTGTCGCCCTTGTCGTCGATCAGCGCCTTGACCCGGCCCCACGCCGCGCCGGCCACCACCGGGTCGCCGACCCTCAGCGTGCCCGACTGGACGATGACCGTGGCGACGGCGCCCTTGGCGGCGTCGAGGTTGGCTTCGAGGACGACGCCGCGGGCGCGTCCCTCCGGGTTGGCACGCAGCTCCTCGAGCTCGGCGACGACCAGCACCTGCTCCAACAGGTCGTCGACGCCGAGGTTCTGCAGGGCCGACATCTCCACCATGATCGTGTCGCCGCCCCACGTCTCGGGCACGAGGCCGAGCTCGGACAGCTGCTGCATGACCCGGTTGGGGTCGGCGTCCTCGCGGTCGATCTTGTTGATGGCGACGATGATCGGCACGTCGGCCACCTTGGCGTGCGCCAAGGCCTCGCGGGTCTGGGGCATGACGCCGTCGTCGGCGGCAACGACGAGGATCACGATGTCGGTCACCTCGGCGCCGCGGGCGCGCATGGCAGTGAACGCCTCGTGGCCGGGAGTGTCGATGAAGGTGATCAGCTGTCCGTTGTAGTCGACCTGGTAGGCACCGATGTGCTGGGTGATCCCGCCCGCCTCGCCGGCGACGACATTGGCCTCCCGGATCCTGTCGAGCAGCAGTGTCTTGCCGT
>JAJZJY010000012.1 GCA_021809885.1 Actinomycetes bacterium | reverse complement strand
CTGGGACAGCCTGATAGGTCAGATTGACGCGCCCGGAAGTGGACCAGGGAGATTGTCGGTCAGGGGGATTGTCGGTCGGGAACGGCGCAGCCGAGGATAGAGGAGAGCATGTCTCGTCCGCTGGCGTGGAGGGTGACGGCTCGGCTGGTCGGTCGCCGGGATACCCAGCCACGCTCGGTGAGCGCGCCGAGGAGGGCGGCGCCGAGGGCGCCGGCGAGGTGGTGACGTCTCTCGCTCCAGTCGAGGCAGGGGTGCGCGAACGAGCGACGGGCCCGCACGACGGCGTCGAGGGGCACGCCGAGGGCCTCGAAGGTGGCGGCGCCGGCGGCGCCGAGTTGATAGCAACCATCGGCGGCCACGATCGCCCCGCAGCGGACGAGTCCGTCGGTGACCGCCACGGCCAGGGCGCCGGCGAGGTGGTCGTAGCAGGTGCGGGCAAAACTCAGCTCGGCGGTGATCCTCGACTGGCGCAGGGTCCGGACCGGTCGGAGCGGGGCGAGCGAAGCGAGGGCCTCGAATACACGGCCGGCGCGTTCGTCGACGAGACGGTAGTAGCGGTGGCGTCCCTGCGCCTCTACGGCCAGGATCCCCGCCGAGCGCAGCCGGCCAAGGTGGGCTGAGACGGTCTGAGCGGATACCCCGGTCCTACGGGCCAGCTCGCCGGCGGTGAGCGCCCGCCCGTCGAGCAGGGCAGCCACCACCCCGGCCCTGGTGGAGTCGGCGAACAGCCCGGCCGCCGCGGCCACATCGACATCCACATTTCGACACTACCTGAACTGATGGTCCTCCACCCTGGCAGGCGACCCCAGACCGGTGGAGGAGCCTGTATGACCATGCCACGCCCTGTCGAGGCCGCCGCCTTCCTCGAAGCGTTGGACTCGACCCCGCCGACGACGCTGAGCGCCTGTGTGGGCTGGACCGCCCACGAGGTCACCGCCCATCTCACCGCCGGCGCTGCTGAGGTGTCCCGTCACCTCGACCCGTTCCTCCACGGCGAGGCGGTGCCGGCCACCCGTAGCTTCGAACAACGTGAAGCCCCCTACCGGGCCATGGACGACGGCCACCTCCGCCAGCGCCTCGGGACGGAAGAACAAAAGGTTCGCTCCTTCATCGACCAGGTCCTCGCCTCCGATCCCGCAGCGGTGATCCCCTGGACCGGCCGGCAGATGCCGGTGGCGAAGTTCGCTCCGCACATGGCCAGCGAGTTCGCCATCCACGGCTGGGACCTGGCCGGCGACAGCCACGACCAACTGCTCGCCCAACCGGGCCTGGTCGCCCACGCCGTCGGGGTGCTCGGTCCACTCCTGCTGCGGCGCGGCGCCGCCCATGATCCCGATCCCGGGGAGAGCTTTGCCGTCCGGTTGCGCAGCGGCGGGCAACCCGACGTCAGGATCTCGGTCGAGGCCGGGACCTACGGCATCAGCCTCGAGCACGATCGGGACAGCGCCGCGGAACCCTGGCTGGAGTGCGACCCTGCCGCCCGGTTGCTGTTCGTGTGGGGCCGCTGCCCCGACAGGCGCCACGGGGCGAGGAGCCACATGAGCCCGGCGGTGCTCACCCGACTCCAGACCCTCCTGGCCGGCTACTGACGTTGCCGCTGGCCTGATTGGCCAGGAAAGTGGATCGGCGGCGTCGAATGACGCCCCGGGCACGTCCCGGGCCGAGACCCAACTGAACTCTCACCGGCGGAGGGAGAGGGATTCGAACCCCCGGGGAGTCTCCTCCCAGAGCTTTTCAAGAGCCCCGCATTCGGCCGCTCTGCCATCCCTCCTCAACCCGCGCGAGGGCGGGTACCCGAGAAGGTTAGGCGGGCACCGGGCCGCTCGGGCCGTCTTCGGAGAGAGTCCGAGCATGGCTTCGGAGCCCGAGACGCCCCGGGGACTGTGACGGGCTGCGCAAGGGCGCAAGCAGCTGGCCTACCCGAAGACCCGTCGACGCCGCGAATATAACGGCTGCTACCACCCCTGTCCGAGGTTTCCGTGGCAGATCCGCCTATCTGAGGCCCGAAAGCGTGAACGTCGAGGCCGATCTTCAGGGAAGATGGTTGCAAGCAGTTCCAGGCCAGAAGGAGATGGACATGCTTGCTTCCCTCGCATCCCAGGTCAACGGGTACCAAGACGAGCTCCGCGCCGCCGCCGCTCAGCGCCGGCTCGCGCGCCAGGCTCGGGCAACCCTCGCCGCCCCCGGGCGGGAACACCTCCCCCAGGCCGGTACCGCAGCGCTGTCGGGACGGCGCGCTCGGCACTGAGCCATTCAAGGCCGTCCCGGCCGCCGCCGATGAGTGAGGGTGCATCGCATGGCGCAGGCGTTCTCACTGCCCGGCGGGTCAGCGCCTCGATACGGGGGCCCGCTGTCCCGGTCGCCCTAAGCTAAGACCAGCCGTCGAAGTGGATGATCCGCTCGACGGCCGGCCGGACGGCCGGCCTGAAGTCCGTGCCGAGGGTGTAGGCGACGGGCAGGAGGGCCACCTGGGTCACGGTTTCCGGGATGCCGAGGAGGGCGGCTGCCTCCCTCTCCCTGCCGAGGTGAAGCGTCGTCCAGGCGCTGCCGAGACCCCGGGAGCGCAGGGCCAACATGAAGCTCCACGCCGCCGGGAGGACCGACCCGTAGAAACCGGCAGCTTCGGCGTTGCCGCGCCCGTCGACGCGGCCGTTGATGCAAGGGATCACGTGCACGGGCACGCGGTGGAGGTTGTCCCGCAGGTACACCGCACTGTCGCGGACACGGCTGGTCTGCGGATCCGCCCCGGGCCGGTCGGCGCCGAAGTAGTCGGCGGACGCCTCCCGGTAGAGCTGGGCGAGCCCGGCCCGGAGCTCCGCGTCGGTGACCACCACCCACCGCCAGCCCTGGCTGTTGCTTCCCGTCGGCGCCTGCTGTGCGAGGCGGAGGCAGTCCAGGATCACCTCCCGTTCCACCGGCCGGTCGAAGTCCAGGCGCTTGCGCACCGACCGTGTCGTGGACAGCAGCGCATCGGTGACAGCAACGTCGAAGGGCGGCGCGTTCATGGCGTCTTTGTACCAGGGGGCGGGCGCGGTGTCAGGGGGCGGGCCGGATCGCCCTGCGGATGGAGGCGATCCAATCGTCGGCGGCCACCCAGGCGGAATGGGCATCCCGACGGTGGCGGGCGCCACCCTTGCCGGCGGCGGGGTAGCTACCGAGGAACTTGATCTCGCGCACGGTCGTGTGCAGGTCACGCAGGCAGTCGGCGACCACCTCCTCGGCGACGTGACCTTCGAAGTCGATGATGAAGCAGTACTCGCCGAGCGCCCGCTTCGTAGGCCGGGACTCCAGCTTCACCAGGTTGATGTCCCGGGCGCTGAACTGCCCGAGGATCCCGTGCAGGCTCCCGGGGCGGTCAGCGGCCTGGAAGCACACGATGCTGGTCTTGTCGTGCCCCGACGGCGCCGGGACGCCCGCCGCCGCTGGCGCGACCAGAACGAACCGGGTCACGTTGTGCTCGTGATCCTCGATACCGGCGGCCAGGACGGCGAGCCCGTACAAGGACGCGGCGAGCGTGGTGCCGATGGCTGCTGCCCCCGGACCGGCATCACCGGTGGCGACGAGCCGCACTGCCTCGGAGGTCGAGAGAGCGGCCACCTCTTCGGCGTCCGGGACGTGCCGGCCGAGCCACGCCCGGCACTGCGCCGTCGCGACCGGGAACGAGATCACCTGCCGCACGTCCTCGACCCCTGTCCCCGCCGGAGCCAGGAGGTTCTGCGTCACGGGCAGGACGACCTCGCGCACGAGGTGCAGCTCTCTCTCGAAGATCAGTTCGTCAAGGGCTGCCACGACGCTTCCCTCGATGGCGTTCTCGATGGCGACGAACCCGGCATCGGCCCGCTGCTCCTCGACGGCCGCCAGCACCTGGGCGAAGGATCGTTGCGGCAGGAGGTTGGCGCCGGCGAGGTCGGGCTGGGTGCGCAGAGCCTCCTCGGTGAACGATCCGGGTGGCCCGAGGTAGGCGACCGTGCTCCCGGGTGCGACACGTTCGGTCATCGGCGGGCAGGATAGAGCGACCATGGACGAGGCCGCCCTCCACTCCATCCTCGACGCCGTGCGCGCCGGCGACATCGCCCCGGACGATGCCGTCCGCCGGCTCCGACACCTCCCGTTCGAGGACATGGGATTCGCCCGGTTGGACCATCACCGTCAGCTCCGCCAGGGCTTCCCCGAGGCCATCTACGGCCCTGGCAAGACCGTGGACCAGGCCACCGCCATCGTCACCCGTCTCACCAGCCGACCTGACGGTGGCCCGGTGATCCTCACGCGGGCCTCCGCCGCCCAGGTCGAGGCGTCGCTCGCGGCGGTGCCCGGGGGCCGGGTGACGGGCTCGACCGTCGTGTGGAGGCCGGCGCCCGGCCGCACCGAACGCGTGCTCGTCGTGACTGCCGGCACCGCCGATGCCGCTGTAGCCGACGAGTGCGCCGCCACCCTGCAGGCGCTGGGCTGGGAGGCGCAGCGAGTCGCTGACGTCGGCGTCGCCGGCTTGCACCGGATCCTGTCGGTGGTCGCCGACCTGCAGGATGCCGACGCCGTGGTGGTCGTCGCCGGGATGGAGGGCGCCTTGGCGAGCGTGGTCGGCGGCCTGACGCCCGCCCCGGTCGTCGCCGTGCCTACGAGCACCGGATACGGCAGCTCGCTCGAGGGGGTGACGGCACTGCTCGGCATGCTGGCCAGCTGCGCCGCCGGGCTCGCCGTGGTGGGGGTGGACAACGGCTTTGGGGCGGCGCACGTCGTAGCCCGGTGCCTGGGGGCGGCATGACCAGGACCGTTGCATGGTGGCACTGCTTCAGCGGCATCGCCGGCGACATGGCGCTCGGCAGCCTCGTCGATGCCGGCGCTGATCTGGCCCTCGTAGAGCGGGAGCTGGTCACCTTGCCGGTGGGCGGCTGGTCGCTCGAGGCGCGGGCGGTGCAGCGGTCGGGGCTGGCGGCTACGCAGGTCGTCGTGCACGTGCGCGAGAGCCCCGTGGTGCGGACGCACGCCCACATCGTCGGGCTCATCACCGAGGCGCGCCTTGCGCCGCGCGCGCGGCGCAGGGCCCTGTCGGCATTCTCCCGCCTGGCCGAGGTCGAAGGACGGCTCCACGGCCTGCCGCCCGCCCAGGTGCACTTCCACGAGATCGGCGGCACCGACGCCATAGTCGACATCGTCGGAACCTGCGTCGCCCTGGAGATCCTCGGCGTGGACGAGGTGCGGGCCAGTCCGGTCGCTCAGGGGTGCGGGATGGTGCGCACCTCCCACGGGCTGCTCCCGGTCCCGTCCCCGGCCGTCGTCGAACTGCTCGCGGGTGCCCCCACTTACGGCACGGACGTGCCTGTCGAGCTGACCACGCCGACCGGCGCCGCCCTCCTCGCAGCCCTCGCCGGCGGATGGGGTCCGATGCCCGCCATGCGCGTCGGCCGGATCGGTCGAGGCGCCGGGAGCCGGGAGATCGACGGCCGGCCCAACGTGGTCGAAGTGATCGTTGGCGAGACGGCCGCCACCGGCGGCACGAGCCCCGGCCATCCTGTCAGCCTCCTCGAGACCAACGTCGATGACGTGACCGGCGAGACGCTGGCGGACACGGTCGCCGCCTTGATGGCGGCCGGCGCGCACGACGCCTGGGTCACCCCGGTCGTGGGCAAGAAGGGACGTCCCGCCCACGTCGTGTCCGCGCTCACCGACCCGGCCCGCTCGGACGAGGTGCGGGCGGTGCTGGTGGAGCAGACCGGCACCCTCGGCGTGCGGGTGCAGCAACTCGTGCGGTGGACGGCGGCCCGGGAGCTCGACGAGGTCCATGTCGAGGGTCACGCCGTACGCGTGAAGCGCTCGCCCGCCGGCCTCAAGGCCGAACACGACGACGTGGTGCACGTCGCCGCCTGTCTCGGTCTGCCCGCCAGAGAGGTCCGCCGGCGGGCGGAAGCGGCCGAGGAGCAGACCACAGCCTCAGACCCTCTACCTGAACCCGAGCCTGAGGCTAGCTGAATTTCCTCAAAATAGGGGATTCTCCGCGAAGCGGATGGGGAACTTCTTCGGTACTGCGCCCCCGGCAGGAGGAGAAGGTCCGATGTCCGTTCGCTCGATCATGTGCTCCTGCGGCACCAGTCGACCCGACAACGAGGCGCGTTGCCCGGCTTGTGGCCGCCGGGAGGGCCGCGAGGTCGTGGAGCGGAAGCTCGTCCCGGACCCGGACATGAGCCGTCCGACGAGCTCCCCGATGGTGGATGCCCTCGGGTGCGGGCTGTGCGGCCTCGCCCGGATGCGACCGGCACACGGCGCGCTGCTGGTCTGTCCCTTCTGTGACGCCGTGCGCGACATCGACTGAACCATCGGCCGCGCAACCGGGCCCATCGGCCGCGCAACGGGACCCATCGGCCGCGCAACCGGGCCCATCGGCCGCGCAACGGGACCCATCGGCCGCCCAAACCGCGCGCACGCGGTCAAACTGCGCGCACAGGCGACGGTAGGGGGTCGTGGATGCGCGCGGATTGATTGATTGCGCGCGGATAGGGGCGTACCGTCCCGGCGTGCACCTCCGCCCGCCCGCCCAATACGAGCGGATCTGTAACATCTGCGGCACCAGCTGGCTCGTCGACCGGCGCGTCGCGAGCCCGTCGAGCCCGTCGGGCCCGCGCTGGGCGTGGGGCGAGACCGCCAAGGACATCAGGCGCACCTTGGGCCCCGAGATGGAAGCCAGCGAGCTGTTCCGCATCTGCCCGCAGTGCGGCAACGACGACTTCCGGCAGCACGCGGCCCCCGCGGCCGGACCCACGCCCGCCGGGGGGACGGCCGCCGGCTGAGCGACCTCGCCGCCGGCGTCGGTAACGAGGCGGCCGCGCCACCCGGCCGGGACCGGCCTCCCACTGCCACGGCGGTGGCGCCCAGGCCCCACAGCTCCGAGGCGGCGAGCTCCTCTTCGGTCGTCCCAACAATCAGGTTCCAACAATCAAGCGGAGCATCGGGTCCACGATCGGCCATCATGGTCCGGTGATCTCGGCGCGCAACCTCAGTGTGGAGGTCGGCGGCCGTCTCACCCTCGAGGCGGCCAGCTTCACGATCCGCGCCGGCGACAAGGTCGGCCTGGTGGGCCGCAACGGTGCCGGCAAGACCAGCCTCCTCAGGGTCCTCGGCGGCGTCGGCCCTCCCGCCGCCGGAGTCGTCGACGTGCACGGCAGGCTCGGGTTCCTCACCCAGGACCCCCGGCAACTGGCCGGGATCGACGCCGCCACCTCCCTGGCCCACGTCATGTCCGGCCGCGGCCTCGACGAGCTGGCCGAGCGCATGGAGAAGCTGCGCCTCGCCTTGGAGGAGGACCCGACGGAGCGCGCTGCGGCCCGCTACGGCCGGGCCGAGGAGGCCTTCTCCAACGCCGGGGGGTACGCCGCCGAATCGGAGGCCCGCGCCCTCCTCGCCGGGCTCGGCCTGGATCCGTCCCGGGCCGACCTGCCCGTCGGCGTGCTCTCGGGTGGCGAGAGGCGCCGCGTCGAGCTGGCCCGGATCCTCTTCGGCGGGAGCGACGTGTTGCTCCTCGACGAGCCGACCAACCACCTCGACGTCGACGCCAAGACGTGGCTGATCAACTTCCTCGCCTCCTACCGGGGGGCGCTGCTCGTCGTGAGCCACGACATCGAGCTGCTCGACGAGGCCATCACCCGGGTGCTCCACCTGGACGAGGGCACCCTTGTCGAGTACAAGGGCACCTACAGCCAGTACCGGGACGCCCGCGCCCGCGACGAGGTCCGGCTGGCCAAGCTGGCCCAACGCCAGCAGGCGGAGATCAAGCGCCTCTCCGACCTGGCCGAGTCGATGCGCCACCAGACGGCCAAGCGCGCCCGCATCGCCAAGTCCCTCGACAAGCGCGTCGACCGGCTCCAATCAGCGGCGGCGGAGGCGCCCACCCGCAGGGACCGCGCCTACCGGGTGCGCTTCCCCGAGCCGCCCCGCCCCGGGCGGGTGGTGGTGGGGGCCGACGACCTGTCACAGGCGTACGGGGGCCCGCCGGTCTTCGAAGGTGTGAGCTTCGCCGTGGAGCGGGGCGAGCGCCTCCTCGTGATGGGATTGAACGGGGCCGGCAAGACCAGCCTCCTGCGCATCCTCACCGGCCGCGCCACCCCGGCAGCTGGCTCGTACCGGTGGGGGCTGGGCGTTTCGGCGGGATATTACGCCCAGGAGCACGAGGGCATACGCTCCGGAGCCACCGTCCTCGACCACCTCCGCGAGCTGTCGAGCGCGCCGGTGACGGAGCTGCGCGGGTTGCTCGGGATGTTCGGGTTGGTCGGCGAGATCGCCTTCCAGGACGCGGGGACTCTCTCGGGAGGCGAGAAGACCAAGCTGGCACTGGCTCAACTCGTCGCCGGGCGCCACAACCTGTTGCTGCTCGATGAGCCGACCAACAACCTCGACCCGCCGTCGCGGGAGGCCGTCGGCCGGGCGCTCTCGGCCTGGCCGGGGGCGATGGTGCTCGTCAGCCACGACGTCGGCTTCGTCGCCGAGCTCGCTCCCGACCGGGTGCTGCTCCTGCCCGACGGCACCCTCGACGCGTGGAGCGACGACCTGCTCGAGCTCGTGGCGATGGCGTGAGACAGCGGAGGAGACCGTGACCAACCAGCTCGTCCGCACCGGACCGCCCAACGAGAGCGCCGGCCTGACACAGCGCGGCCGCTCGGGGAGCCCGCTCCGATGAGCCGTCTCCTCGCCCCCGGCGTCGTGGAGATCGACACCCTCCTGGGAGGGTGGGAGCGGGTGACCGCCGGCTACCTGATCGAGGGCCCCTCCCCTCTCCTCGTCGAGACAGGAAGCCAGACGTCGGTCCCCGCCCTGCTCGCCGCCTTGGAGGCCCACGGCGTCGCCGCCGGCGACCTCGCCGCCGTCGCCGTCACCCACATCCACCTCGACCACGCCGGCGGGGTCGGCGACGTGGCAAGGGCGTTCCCGCGGGCCACGGTTTACGTGCACGAGAAGGGCGCCCGCCACCTCGCCGACCCGTCCCGGCTGGTGAGCTCCGCTGCCATGGTCTACGGCGACCTTCTCGACAGCCTCTACGGCCGGCTCGAGGCGACGCCGGCCGAGCGCCTGCACGTCCTGCACGACGGCGAGGAGATCGTCGTCGGGCCGGGCCGGGTCCTCACGACGATCGAGTCGCCCGGCCACGCCAAGCACCACCTGGCGCTCATGGACAGCGACAGCGGGCTGCTGTTCGCCGGCGATGCAGCCGGCGTCCGGCTCCCCGACGCCGGCGTCCTCTGGCCGGCGACGCCGCCGGCCGATTTCGACCTCGAGCTGGCGTGCCGGTCGCTGCAGCGGTTCCGGGACCGCAACCCGGCCGGCGTCGCCCTGGCCCACTACGGGTTGCTGCCCGAGCCGATGGCGATGCTCGACGAGGCGGAGGACAGCTTGCGGCGGTGGGCGGCTACGGCCGAGGCGGCGTGGAGGCAGGGCAGGGACATCGCCCAAGCGCTCGAAGCGGAGTACGGCCTGCCGGCCGACATCGACCCCGACACCCGCGAACGCATGCAGACGCTCAACGGCGTGCACGCCAACGCCGCCGGGCTCCGCATGTGGCTGGAACGCGAGCACGGCGAACCCCCACCAGGCCCACCAGCCCACTGACAGCGCTCGGAACCTGCCGTAGCCAGGTCCCTGCCGTGCCTCGTGCCGTCCGGCAAGGGTATTTCGACCCTATGCGTGCTGCCGCCCACCCGGCACGCTGCCCGCGTGCCCCTCGATCGCAACGGCCTGCAGATCCTTTCCCGGAACCAGTGCCTGAAGCTCCTTGCGACCCGGTTCATCGGGCGGATCGGGCTCAGCCGTGACGCCCTCCCGACGATCCTGCCGGTCAACTACCGCGTCGTGGACGACGACGTCATCTACGCTACCGGCACCGGCACCAAGTCGCTCGCCGCCGCCCGCCACCAGGTCGTCGCCTTCGAGGTGGACGACGCCGACAGCGAGATGGAGATCGGGTGGAGCGTGGTCGTGGTGGGCATCCCCCGGGAGCTCGACGACCGGGACCTGCGCCGGGAGGAGGCTCGGGAGCTCGGGCTGCATCCCTGGATCGGCGAGCGGGCCCCGTTCCTGTACCGGCTGGCGACCGATCGGATCTCCGGCCGGCGGCTGGTGGCCAGGGGCATGCCGCCCGGGACCCCCGACGGGGCAGGGCCACAGCCGGTCCGCACCCCCGGTGCACGCCGCCGCCCTGCCCCCGCCCAATCCTCGGCGCCTGGCCCATCCCGGCGCTGACATAATGGGGGCGGTGCCCTACCACCGGGTGCGGGACGTCGACAAGCTCCATGCCCTGTTCGACGCCGTGCTGGTCATCGAGTCCGACCTCGACCTGGCCCACCTGCTGCGGCGTACAGTCCGGGCCGCCGTCGGGCTCGTCGGGGCACGCTACGGCGCCCTCGGGGTCATCGCCCCGGACGGCCGCGGCCTGTCAGAGCTCGTCTACGAGGGCATGGACGCCGCCGCCGCCGAAATGATCGGCCACCTTCCCGAGGGCCGGGGGATCCTCGGGCTGCTGGTCCGGGAACCCCACCCGATCCGGCTGGCCGACCTGTCGGCGCACCCGGCGTCGGCTGGATTCCCGGCCGGGCACCCTCCGATGGCAAGCTTCCTCGGGGTGCCGGTACGGGCGCGGGGTGAAGTGTTCGGAAACCTGTACCTGACAGAGAAGATCGCGGCCGCCGAGTTCACGGAGGAGGACGAGCAGCTCGTCGTGGCGCTGGCGTCAGCGGCCGGCACCGCCGTGGACAACGCCCGTCTCTACGCCCGCGCCCGCCGGCTGACGCTCACCGAGGACAGGGAGCGCATCGCCCGGGACCTGCACGACACCGTCATCCAGCGAATCTTTGCCGTTGGCCTGTCATTGCAGGCCCTGGACGGACGGGTGTCCTCCGACCCGGAGCTCGCCGAACGCCTCCACGACGCCGTCGACGAGCTCGACGAAACCATCCGCCAGATCCGCACCACGATCTTCGCACTGGACCCTCCGCCCACGGCGGTCGCCATGCTCCGCAGTGAAGCCCTCGGCGTCTGCACCGAATCCAGCCACAGCCTCGGCTTCGAGCCGACCATCCGGTTCGAAGGAGCGGTCGACGCCGTAGCCACCCACATCGGGATCGACGGGCTCGCCACCCTGCGCGAAGCGCTCTCCAACGTCGCCCGCCATGCGCTGGCGAAGCACGTCGTCGTGACCCTCGCTGCCACCGGGGGTGAGCTGTCGCTGACCGTCGCCGACGACGGCATCGGCTTCCGCCCGGTGGAGTCCAGCGGCCACGGGCTGGCCAACATGGCGCGGCGGGCCGAGTCGCTCGGCGGTCGGTTCCGGGTCGCCACCCGCCCCGAGGGCGGGACGCTCGTCGAGTGGCGGGTGCCGCTGGCGGCCTGACCCCAACCGGCCCTGCCCGTCGGCGGGCATGCTCGTCACGTTCATGACCGGGGCGCGGCGCGAGGCATCCCGGATCAGGAAGACTCGGCGTCATGACCGTGAGAGTCTTCCTCCTCGACGACCATGAGCTCGTCCGGCGGGGCATCCGGGACCTGCTCGACCGGGAGGACGACCTCGAAGTCGTGGGCGAGGCGGGCAGCGCCGAGGAGGCGTTGCTCCGCGTACCGCCGACCCGCCCCGACGTCGCCCTCCTCGACGTGCGCCTCGGTGACGATGCCGAGGGGATGAGCGGGATCGAGGTGTGCAGGGAGATCCGTTCGGCGCACCCCGAGGTGGCATGCGTGATGCTGACGAGCTTCGCCGACGACGACGCCCTCTTCGCCTCGATCATGGCCGGCGCCGCCGGCTACCTCCTCAAGCAGGTCCGCGGCCAGGATCTGGTGGGCGCGATCCGCCGGGTGGCCCACGGTGACAGCCTCCTCGACCCGGCCGTGACCGCTCGGGTCCTCGAGCGGCTCCGCCAGCCCGCCGCCACCGACCCGCTCGCCGGCCTGAGCCCTCAGGAGCGGCGCATCCTGGATCTCATCAGCGACGGGCTCACCAACCGCCAGATCGCCGCCCAGATGTACCTCGCCGAGAAGACCGTGAAGAACTACGTCTCCCGCCTGCTCGCCAAGCTCGGCATGTCCCGTCGCAGCGAGGCCGCAGCCTTCGCCGCTCGCCTCGACGAGCGCTCACACCACCAGCAGGTCGACGCCGGCGTCGACGAGCGCTCCCGACACCAGCACTGATCGTGCGCGTGTTGGTCGGTGGCGTGCGAGCGCCGGGCCGGCGTCTCATCGAAGGACAGGCGGATCATCCCGCCCCGGCGTGCGCGGCGCGTGCCTGGACGGCACCGTAAGGTGCCAGGCGGGCGTGGTGCATGCCGCGCAGGGAGCCTTCGGCCATGTCGGGCACGTTGACGTTGAGCACCACCGGCCGGTCGTGGTCGGCGAGCGTCCAGGGGATCACACGCCGGATCACCGCCGCCACCAACACCTCGAGGCCGGCGTCGACGGCGGCCGTGGCCAGCGCCCGCAGCCCCTCGCTGTCGATCCCGTCGTCGTTGGTCACCAGGGCGAGCACGCGTCCAGCCCTACCAGGCCGGCTGGCGGTCTCCACCTGCCCCAACCGGGCGAACGGTGCCGCGCGCAGGGACCGAGCGGCCCCGGCGCGCGGCCCGGGTGCGGAGGGAGTGGGATTTGAACCCACGGTGCCCAAAGGACACAACGGTTTTCGAGACCGTCCGATTCGGCCGCTCTCGCATCCCTCCTGGCAGGACAGAGCATATGGGATGCCTCCGGCAACGTGCGGGGCGGGGTGCGTACCGCCGGGCGGGAGCTCATCCGCTTCATCGCCGGGCTGGAGCGGGGCGAGGCATCCAGTGAGCCGGCGGTGCGCCAGAGCGTCGGCGAGCTGCTCGACGCCTGGCTCGCGTTCGTCACCCCACAGCGCTCGCCCACGTCGATCCGCGGCTACCGTGACAAGGTCAACCGCTGGAAGCGGGCCATCGGCGCCGTCCCGGTGGCGAAGCTCACCGCCCGGGACCTCGACCTGGTCTACGCCCGCTGGCTGGCGGAGGGCCTGTCAGCCACCACCGTCCGCCACTGCCGCCGTGTGCTTGCCGTGGCCCTCGAACAGGCCCAGCGGTGGGGGCAGGTGCAGCGGTGTGTCACCGACCTGGTCACCCCGCCGGCCGCAGTCGCCCGCGAGGTCGGCGACCTCGACCCCGCCAGGTGGCAGGCGGTCATCCTCGACCTGCGGGAGCGCGAGCCGGTCATGGCCATGGCGGTGCTGCTGGCCGGGGTCACCGGCGCCCGCCGGGGGGAGCTGTGCGGCCGGGGCTCTCCAACCTGAAGTCGGCCCGTCTGAGAGGGCTCAGCTTCAGCGGCGATCCAGCCGCGATCTGGTGCCCCCGAGGGGGGCCTGGGCGGCCACGACCTCCGGGTCGTGGCGGGGTATTCGGGTGCTGGGCCGAGCCGATCTGTTGCGCACGGTGCCGGAGGAGCCGTCGGCGAGCGACGCGAGGTATGCCTGCACCTGGCGGGAGGCCGTCAGCTCCACAACCTGAAGGTGCTCCCGGTGCCGGGCGATGGCGGCGTCCAGGCGAGGCCGGGACTGAGCCGGCCACCGCCATATGTAGCGGACGAACTCGATCGTGAGGCGATCGGTGCAGCCGGCGGCTTGAACGTCACGGCCCCGGTGACGCCACCAGCGGCCGGTCACCCGCTGCAGGCACCGCCACCTGGACGTGCCGAGGACGATCACCACTTCAGCCCGGGCCAGGCGGACATCCAGGGTCGAGCCGTAGTTACCGTCGACGATCCACCGCTCACCGGCGACCAGTCCCGCTTGGAGCTGGCGCCACCTGTCGTCGTCGGTAGCGACCCAGCCCGGCTGCCAGTACAAGCGGTCAAGGTGGGTGACCGGCAACCCGGTCAGCTCACCAAGTCTGTCGGCGAGGGTCGACTTGCCCGACCCGCCCGAGCCCACAACCGCTACCCGCTGCACGGGGCCATCCTTGTCGACAGCACTCTGGCTGGACATGATTGGCTGGAGAGGTAGTCGATGCTCGGGCCTCGGGTGCCCCCAAGTGCGTCGCTACGCGTGGCGGCGACGGCCCGACGATGGCGACCTCAGCGAGGGCCGTGGCCCTGTAGTCGTCCGAGTATAAGACCAAATGACGCCGTATATGGCAGGCCGTTAGCCACCGTGATAGAGTTTGATCGTGGATCCGGTCGCAAACCCCTACCGGCCTGGCGCAGGGCGCCGACCGCCGCTCCTGGCCGGTCGTGAGGACGTCCTGAGTGCCTTCGACGTGGTCCGCCGCCGGGTTGAGACGACGGGAGAGGGCGACCGTGGCTGGGTCCTCAACGGTCTGCGCGGCGTCGGGAAGACCGTCTTGTTGAACGAGCTGATGAGCCGGGTGAACTCGACAGGCTGGATCGTGGCCAAGGTGGAGGCCGGTGCCGCGGGCCCGCTCCTGGTCGGTCTGAACCAAGCCCTCACGCGCAGTATGAGGACCGCAACGGGCCGCCATCCCGTCCCACGCCTCCGGCGCCTCTTGAGCGTTTTCAAGGCATTCAGCTTGAAGGTCGACCCAAGTGGCGCGGTCTCCCTCGGGGTCGATGTCGACCCTCTGCACGGTGTGGCCGACTCGGGCAACTTGTCGGCTGACCTCGCCGGGCTGTTCGAGGTCCTGGGCCAGACAGCCCGCGACCTCGCGATCGGGGTCCTCATCTTGGTCGACGAGCTTCAGGAGGCCTCCTCGGACGAGATGGCGGCCGTCAACGTCGCTGTCCACGAGCTCGGGCAGTCCGGATCGCCGCTGCCGGTCGTCTTCGTCGGCGCCGGCCTGCCTTCGCTGCCCGCCCAGTTGGCCGATGCTACCAGCTACGCAGAGCGACTCTACGACTACCGGCCTGTTGGGCTCTTGGACGAGGCCGGGTCTCGCGACGCGCTCGTGGTGCCCGCCAGAGATTTTGCCGTTGGCTGGGAGCCCGGCGCCTTGTCCGCCGCGTTGGAGACCGCTCGCGGCTATCCCTACTTCTTGCAGGCCATCGGCAAACATGTATGGGACAATGCCAAACACGACCCGATCGACGCCGATGATGTAGAGGTCGGCCTGCTGGCCGCCCGAGAAGAAGTTGATGACGGGCTGTACCGGTCACGCTGGGAGCGCGCCACCCCGGCCCAGCGCGACTTGATGCGGGCCTTCGCGCGACTCGGCGGCGAGGCCCCAACCTCCGTGTCCGATATCGCCAGAGCAATGGGCAAGAGCCGCACCTCCGACATCAGCGTCGCCCGAAACGAACTCATCAAAAAGGGCCTCGTCTTCGCACCCGAACGGGGGCTTCTCGCCTTCACGGTGCCAGGAATGCACGACTTCGTCGAACGGCAGCCATGACCGCAACAGGTCATCGATGCTGACGCCCGCGGGCTCAACCTCGCTGACCGCACAGATCATCGGGCCCGAACACCGCCACGGGCGCCGCTGGCGGCCACGCAGATCGGCACATCCGGCGTGGCGTCCGCTACGACCTTCACCCCGACACGAGTCATGCACGTACGACGGTCACGTCGTCGGCGTGGGCTGCGAGCGCCTGGAGGTCGCCCATGTCGCCGGTGAGAACCGACCCGCTCGGCTCGGCAATGGCGACGACGAGGGCATCGACGGCCGATCCCCGCTGCGCAGAGGCGCGCAGCGCGCCGGCTCGCCGAGCGAGGTGTTCGGGGAGGTCCACGGTGATATCGCAGGTCTTCAGGAACCTGTTTGTGACAGCGTCGTGCTGCGGCCGGCCGCTGAGGCACTCGACGAGGACCACGGTCGGAACCACGGGCGGCCAGAGGCCTTGGCGAGCGAAGACCATGATCAGCGCAGCGGCATCCTGACTCCGTCGGGCCAGTCGGGACGCCTCCCGAATCCAGGACCAGTCGCGTCACGACGCCCGGCTTGCGTCGTCGGGTCGTCGGATCTGCCAGGCGACGGCCTCGACCTTGGCTACGGCTGCCTGATCAGGGGGGCGAGTGCTTCTGCCACCGGCAGGAGCGCGTCGGCACCGTCTCCGAGCACGACCGCAGCCTCGATCTGGTCCTCGGAGAACGCCCAGCCGCTCCCCGCGTCGCTCAGCGGTCCGAGCAGCGCCCCCGGGTCGCTGGTCTCGCCGAGCGCGGCTCGGTCGGCATCCGCCAGCCGACGGTCGATCGCTGCGACGACACGGCCGGCGCCGCCCGTCGCGCGTCGGTCGAGCTCGGCCCGACCCGGCGGCGGCCAACGGGGCTGGCCGGCGTTGCCCCACTCGATCCGGAGGCGGGGCTCGGCGCTGAGCGGGCTGGCGAGTGCCCCGAGCAGGACACGAGAGTCCAGACCGATTGCTGCAGCGCAAAGCGCCCGACCCCTCGGTCCTGCCACCAGCCCTGCAGCCCGAGCAGAGAAGTCGACCGCCACATCGCCACCCTGGAGCCGGGCAGACGAGGTGCCACGCGCAGGTGAGGGCCTACACCAGACCACCCGGCGCTCGCTTGCGCTCCCGGTCCGTGCCGCAGTCCTCCGTCGGACGCACAGAATGGGCCGCCAGAGCGACGTCGGCACTGGCCAACACGACGGCGCCGAACGGCACGTCGGGCGCCCTGCAAAGGTACTTGGTGACTGAGGGCGACCCACCAAGTACGCTGGAGCGGTGAGCGAGATCCAGGAGTACCTCGTGTCGTCGTCGGGTCAGATGTCGCTGCCGGCGGCTGTCCGGCATCGCTGGCACCTCGATCGCGGCGGCCCAGTCGATGTGCTCGACCTCGGCTTCGGCGTCCTGGCGGTACCCAAGGGCTCAGGGAGGCGGCTGCTCAACGACCTCCTGAGCGGGGAGGAGCACGCCGAGCGGGTTCGTGCGCTCGCCGACGACCATGATCTCGCCACCCGGTGACCAGGGCCCTGCTCGACGACCATCTCCTCAGGGACTTCCTCGCCGCCGACGTCGGCGCCGCGCTCGGTCGCATCCTTCGCGACCAGGAGCCGGCGACAACCAACCTCTATCTCTACCGGCTCTCCAAGAGCGTCGTCTCGGCCCGTGGAGGGGCCCTGACAGGGTCTTGGCTCCCCGAGCGGCGACGAGACCTGGGCCGCGCCCTCCTCGCTGTACCCGCCGACGTCGAGGTCGTTCCGATGCAGCTGCTCACGTACCGGATGGCCGAGATCAGCGGTGCTCACCGGGTCTCGACCCTCGGAGCTGAGGCGGTGGCTGCCGCCGAGCACCTCGACGCCACGCTGTGTGTCTGGGACGGCGACGACGGCCCAGCGATCCGCTCGGCGGCAGCCGGCGTCGGCGCCCGGTACGTGACCGTCGCTCGTTGACCACTGCGCGTTCATGCCGCGGGTGAGAGGGGGCGACGGTCCGGTCGAGACCGCCAACGGGTGCGGATGCCCAACTCGCCGCCGTCGGTGAGTGATCGCGGCGCAGACAGGCGCCCGCCACGATGACGCCGTCGAGGCAGCCCTCGGTGGAGTGCTCGTGGGCGCTCTACCGGGTTCGCTACCAGCACGTGCAGACCGATCCCGAGCATCGCCGCCAAGGGCTCGCCGGGGCTCGCCGGGCACCTCGTCACGGCCGCCGCTCGGGTCGCCCGGGATGTCGAGCGGTTCGTGATCGCCGCCGACCCCGACGCCGTGGCGAAGAGGCGCCGCAGAGCTGCGACGCCCGCATGGTCAGTCCTTCTTTCCAGACCTCGTTGAACGCTCAGGCGGCATGATGAGCTCACTGAGCCAGGCGGGGGTCGCTCAGGTCGGCGTCGTGGTGACGAACCCGAGGCTCTTGAGGGCGATGAGCCGCCGTTGGTGCATGCGTCGTAGGAGGGGGTGGAGGCGGTCGTGGTAGTCATGGACTTCGATGCTGACCTTGCCTGGAAGAGGGCGTGTGATCCGGCCGACATATTGGACGACCCGGTTGCGGCCGCTGATCGGGAAGGCGAGGAAGAGAGTGTCGAGGACGGGAAAGTCGAAGCCCTCGCCGAGGTAGGCGCCGGTGGCGAGCAGCAGCACCGGCGCGTCGCTGGCGCGAAGCCGGTCGATGGCGGCTGCGTGCGCCTTCTTGCCGGTCCCGCCCTTCAGCACGACCGGCTCGAGCCCGTGATGGAGGGTCAGTTCGATACGGAGGGCGTCGAGGTGCACGGTCCGGTCGGTGAAGGCGAGGCTGTGGCGCCCGCGTCGGTACGCGTCGGCGACGTCGACGCAGATCTGTCGTGTCCGGTCGGTGTCGGCGGCGACGCGCCCGAGGACTGTCTGCACTGCGGCGCCTTCGGGGGCGTCGGGGTCGGCCAAGGTGTCGTGGACGACGAGGTCCCGCCGGACGAGCAGCGTGGCCGCGGCGTCCTCGCTCATCGTGTGGCGTACCGGTCCGAGCTGCATGTGGAGGATGCCTTCGAGTCCGTCGCTTCGGCGGGGGGTGGCGGTGAGCCCGACCCAGCGGCGGTTGCTGGCGGCGCGCACGCACCGCTCGAAGCTGACCGCCGGGAGGTGGTGGCACTCGTCGACGATGACGAGGCCGTAGCCGTCGAAGACCTCGCCGTGGTCCTCGTGGCGTGCCAGGGTCTGGAGCGTGACGAGGTCGACGATGCCGCTGCGTCGGGTCCGCCCGGCGCCGAGCTGGCCGATCTCCCGCCTGGGCAGGCCGAGGAGGTCGCCGAGCCGTTGTCGCCACTGTTCGGCCAGGGTCTTGGTGTGCACCAGCACGAGGGTCGGGGTGGCGAGTCGCGCGATGAGCGCGCAGGCCATGACGGTCTTGCCAGCCCCCGTCGGGGCGACGAGCACGCCGAGGTCGTGGCCGGCGAGCGCTTCGACGGCGTGGTGTTGGGCGGGGCTGAGCTCGCCGGTGAACCGGAAAGGACGGGTCGGTGCCGCTTGGCGCCGGTCGGTGACCTCGAGGCTGCTGCCCGCCTGCTCGACGACTTTGGTTGCCTCGTCGAGCAGCCCCCTGGGGAGGTAGAGCCGGTCGAGGTCCTCTTCGTAGCAGCGGATCATCCGGGGGGTGTTCCACGTCGAGAGGCGGAGCTGCTCGCGTTGGTGGAACTCGGGGTTGTGCACGGACGCCAGGTGCTTGAGCGAGGCGACGAGTGCCGGGGGGAGTCCGATCCGGTCGATCGCCAGGCTCGCCTCGAGGGTCGCCGTCACGACCGGCGGTGGTGGCGGACCCGGCCGCTTCGAGCGGGCATGGTGCACCGGCCCGGCCGACCCGGGACCCGCAGTGACCTTCAGGGCGTCGCCGATGCTCTTCGCGTCGGCCTTGGGCAGGCGGCGGATGCCGGCCAGGAACGCCCACTGGTCGGGCCACGGCTCCAGGTTCGCGGGATCGAGGAAGACCGTGTTTCCCTGCTTGCGGGACCTCCCTTGGAGCGGGAGGGCGATGAGGTTGCCGAAGCCCCTCTGTGGCACGAAGTCCTGCGAGGGGAAGAGCCGGTCGTAGCTCGTGAGGTCGACCTCAGCACGAAGGGCCATCGTCTCGCGCAGCAGCCCGGTCCCCAGCCGGCGGGCAACGGCGCCCTCGACCGGCTCGTCGAAGAACACCCAGACATGCGCACCGTCGCCCGAGCGTGACCGCTCCAGGCATGCCGGTACCCCGACGTCGGTGCACACCTCCAAGGAGGCGAGAGTGTCGAGCGCCCAGGAGCCCTTGTCGAAGTCGCAGGCGAGGAACCAACAGCGGTCACCGTCGACCAGGGGGTACACGCCCGCAACGACACGCCCCTGGAGATGAGCAGCAACGACGCCGTCGTCCATCGGTGCGTAACGGCGGGACGACCGAGCCTCGCCCCTGTCGAGGGTCACCGGCGACCAGCCGGACCTGCCTCTCGTGGCGTTCTCCCACCGTTGGGCGTAGACGTCCGCTCGTCCCGCGAAGAGTGACCGGAAGAGACGGATCTTGTCGTCGGGAGATGAGCTCGCGTCCACACCGGCCGCGTCCTGCCCCGCCGGTCCAAACAGCGTCGGAGCCCGCTGCGCCCGGTGGACCGGAGCGCTCGTCGCTCCGCTCTGGGCCGACCGCAGCTGCTCGTTCTTTGTCTCGAGGCGGGCGACCTCCGCCCTCGCCGCCGCCAGCTCGGCGCGTAGGTACTCCAGTTCGGTGCTTGCAGGGTCGCCTCCTGGCGTCAGGCATCGGTGCGTGACGGCCGGGGCGCTGCGTCCCGCTACGTCGTCGTCCCGGCTCACCTTGCCGGCCAGCTCCAGTCCTCCGGTGGCTGGGAGGGGAATGGCTCGAGGTCGAGCCTGGCCCGGAACGCGGCGTGCAGCCACGCCGCGACCGTCCCGGACGCGAAGCGCACATCGACGAGGGAAACGACACCGAGCTGTCCTCCCACACGCCGGCAACGCGCCACCAGACCCCGCCGCTCATCCCCGTCGATGTCGAACCCGAGGACCTCGACGTCGATGTCGAGGAGCTTGGCGGTGCAGGGCAGCATGACCTCCTCGTCGAAGACCGTCAGGAACGCTGTCAACTGCTCGTCGACTCCGAAGGTGTCGACGGTGATGGCTCCGACGAGCGCATCCCGGGACTGGCCAGCCACGATCCCGAGGTTACGGTAAGCCACGTCCGAGGAACATGATCGGCGGTTGCGCGGGACGGTACGCGCAGACCGCCGGCACCGGCGATCCCCGCGACGCGAGCGACCTTCGCGACACCCTGGCGGTCAGGGGCGAACCGACCGGACCGGAGAAGTTCTGCAAGCCGGCCCGCCGCTCGCAACCGGTCGAGTAGGAGGACCAAGCCGTGACCATCGGTGACCGACGAGGAATCACACACGCCGAGCCTCACCGTTCGTGTCAGTTCGACCACCCGCGCTGCGCCCGAGGAAAGCAGCGGCCTCTGAGGGGCGCCGCCTCGCCGACGTGAGCCGTGATGCCTTCGAGGAGCACATCCAACGCCACGCAAGCTGACAGGCCGCGTCGGAACTCCAGTAGGCCCTCATCGCGCAGCAGCCGCAAGGCGCGCAGCACGGTGTTGGTGTTGACGCCGAGTACGGTGGCGAGGTCCTTGGCGGGCGGAAGCCGTTCTCCAGATGCCGCTTCGCCCTCGGCGATGGCTCGGCGGATCTCGCTGGCGACCTGCGCGAAGACAGGTGTCGCCCGAATCGGTGTCGACGAAGATCCGCCCGTCCGGTCCGGTCGTGACGCCGTTGCCGAAGGCCGGTAGGAACACTGGGTGACGGGCGCTACCCCGTGGCCACTTGGCCCTTATCCGGGTTGGCTGCCCACTGCTGTTGATGGTCTGGAGGCCCCGGCTGGACGCCGCGACGACCTGGCCTTCACGGTCGGCGCATACAGCTCCCGGTGCTCCACCTTGGGCTCGCAGAACCTCAACGAAGCGGAGCTGACCGCTGACGGTTCGTTCATACAGACCGAAACTGCCGCCGCCGCTGACGAACAGGTCACCACGCGATCGAAGGCCAGATGGACGGCGGGGGCGAAATCGCTCTGGACCGCCAGATTGGAATATACGCCACCCCAGTCGGCCGGGGAGGCTGCAGGATACGCTCGCCGGGCAGGGCCCCTCTTCGTGGTGACCCTGACGGGCCGTCCAGAATGCCAATGCCAGTCCGCGCCTGGCTGAGGTGTACGACTCCAACCGCCGGGCTGGTCTCGGCGTGCGGCCTCTGTCTTCGACGGGCGACGGCCGAACTGCTGCGTCATCAGCTTCGGGGACCGATGTTCGACCTCGCCAACACGATTCTAGTGGATCTTTGGGCGGTTGCCGTCGACACCGGAGTGCCGCGCGCCGACATCACCTTCGATAACTGTGTCACCGATTGCGGAATCATGTCGGATCAGGTCTGATCTGATGCCAGAGGCGAGCGTCACCAGCGCTGGCCCGATGTTTCCCTGATTCGATTCAGACCTGAGCGTTGACCTTGGTGTCAATGCCCGACGATGCCGCGTGAGCCCCGTGATAGTGGTAGACGACGTTGTAGCCGTGGATGTGGACGACACCGGGGCTGATCGGGGTCACCGCGAGGAGTATCCACGGCGAGCGGGCCAAGGAGCTCGTGAGCCGCAGCTCATGTAGTGGTCGAGGGTTGACGCATCCGGCAAGGCTGTCAGCAGAGCCAATGTGAATGCCTCCCGGGCCGCAGACTACGACGGCGGAAGCAGCGAGAGCCGAGCCGGCCGCGAACTCGGGCACGACAGCAGTCACCACCACGGAGTGGCTGACCGAGATACCAGTCTGGAAGTAGTAGGTGGCACCTACCTTGGCAACGGTCAGCGATTGGCTGTCGCCGGGCGAGCTGATCGGATCGGCGGGATGCGACCACCAGAACCACCCTCCCAGCGTCGCGAAAACGATAATGGCGGCCGCCAAGGCACCGAGAAGTTGGCGCCGGCGACAACGGTCAGCGCCGGTGCCACTGTGGTCGCCGTTATCCCACCTCGGCGGGCCCATGTTCAAGGCCGTCACGAACGACCATGCTACAGGAGCACCTGGTCCCAGCCTCACCAACCCAGAAGGCTCTCACAACAGTCGAGGCTTGCGGAGAAGGTTGCTTGGTTGCATGGGCGCTGGAGACCTCGACCCACTCACAGGCATATCACCGCACGAGTTGCGACGAGTGAGGTGAGCGGCTGGGGTCAGGATCGATCGTCGCGCTGACCTCTTCCGGGCCACGTCGACGCCCTGTCTGGAGGTCACGTCGCCCGGCGCGCCGTGTCGTTACCCTCGGCGTCGCGCGGCTGCCCGGCGCTCGGCGCGGTTGCGATGTCGTTGCGCTGGCAGGTCGGCGCGACGCTGCTCCCACTCACCGGGGAGGGCGGCGAGGGCTTTACGAATCCGGTCGATGTCGTGCGCCTGGTCGTGGCGGAGGATCTCGAACACTTCGCCCGTGACCACCGATGCGAGCATGTGCAACACCTCGTGGCGCTCGTAGCCGGCGTCGACGAGCCGCTGTGCAGTCGTCCACGCCTCAGGCGGGTCGTCGGCCCACAGCTGGTTCGCCACGATCTCGTGCATGACGATGTGCAGCCTCGGGTTGATGACGTCCCCGGCGAGGCGGATCTCGCGCTGGCCCTCCCCGAGGGCGCGGCGAAGCTCCGGGTGCTCGGCCTCGATCAGCAGGCGGCGCTCATGCTCGTCGGCCGGATCCAGCCGGGCCAGGTCGATGCCGTCGACCTCGCCCTCAGCGGGCGCAACGGCGAACCGCTGTCGCTCCCTCTCGCTCACCGCCCGCGAGCCTACCCCGCAGGTGAGCGCCGCCGGGCCGGTACGGACGGGCAGTCGACTCACGCCGGGGTTTCCCCGAGCAGCTCGCGTATCAGGGTTGCCCTTGGCGTCGGCGTACAGGTTCATGTCCGGCCATTGCCGACCGGAGAGCGACCGCTTCAAGGCGGCGTAGCGGGCCCGGACGGGAGGCTCGGCTCGCAGGCAGCGGTGACCGGGCTCCCGAACCCGTAGGTCCCAGCCGGC